>NZ_JAJSZC010000014.1:0-65759 GCF_036815105.1 Streptomyces sp. IBSBF 3136 | reverse complement strand
GAGGGCGTCCGTGCGGGGGTGGGTGATGATCCGACTTCGGACGACCTCTGTCGTTCTGCGCGAGTCCGTGGCACGATCCCTCAGGCCACCGTAAGTTACTGACGGTAAATCAGGTTGGGGGAGAGTATGGGTACGGGCAAACGCGGCCTGCTCGCGGCAGCCGTCACCGTGGTCTGCGCGGTGACCGTGCTGGCGGCACCCGGCACGGCCTTCGCCGCCCCGAAGCCCACGCCGAGCGCGAGCACGGCCCCCGACACCGGCACCGCCCCGCGCGCGGGCGCGACCCCCGGCGCGGTGCCGACTCCCCTGCCGGACAAGGACCTTGAGAAGGTCCGCGAGAGACTCGACCGGCTCTACCACGACGCGGCGGTGGCCACCGACTCCTACAACGCGGCCGAGGAACGGGCGAAGGAGCAGTCCGCCCGGATCGTCGCGCTGGCGAAGAAGATCGTCGAGGGGCAGCACAGGCTGGAGCGCCTGAAGGACCAGGCGGGCGCGTCGGCCCGGGCCCAGTACCGCAGCGGTGGACTGCCGCCCACGGCCCAGTTCCTGCTCAGCGACGACCCGGAGCAGTTCATCGACGGCGCCGGCACGGTGCTCAACGGCCAGCGGGCGACCACCAAGCTGATCGGCGAAATGACGCGCACCCAGCAGGAGTTGCGCGAGTACGCCGACGACGCCTCCGCCCAGTGGCGCAAGCTCGACGCCAACCGCAAGGCCAAGGCCGCCGCGAAGAAGAAGATCAAGCGGCAGATCGCGGAGGCCGAGCAGCTGGAGTCCCGGCTGGAGAAGAAGCAGAAGGAGCGGCTCGCCGAGCTGGAGCGGGCGGCCGCGTACAAGGCGCAGACCCAGTGGCTGGACACCGGCATCCTCAAGGACATCGACGGCAAGGCCTCCCAGCAGGGCAGGAAAGCGGTCGCGTTCGCCACGGCCCAGCTCGGCAAGCCGTACGTGTGGGGCGCCGAGGGCCCGAAGTCCTTCGACTGCTCGGGCCTGACCTCCCAGGCCTGGGCGGACGCCGGGCACCCCATCCCGCGCACCTCGCAGGAGCAGTGGCGGCAGCTGAAGCACGTCGACGTCAAGGACATGCGCCCCGGCGACCTCATCATCTACTTCGACGACGCCAGCCATGTCGCGATGTACGTCGGGGACGGCGCGATCATCCACGCGCCGCGCCCCGGGCGGACCGTGACGGTCGCGGGCGCGGGCTCGATGCCGATCCTCGGGGTCGTGCGGCCGGACGCGTGAGCCACGTCATGTGACGGCCCCCACGCACGGGCCGCGGCGCCGCCGTGTGACCCACCGCACCACCAATCCCCCGTGAAACCCGGGGGGTACGTGAGCTTCGTCATCCCCTCTGCCGGGGCGGCCTGTCCAACTGCGGTACGGAACGCGGCATATGACTGTGGCCTGCACTGGAGCGACGGGGCTCACACCATTCCATCGGGGCGGGCAGTACCGCTATGGTCACCCGTCGGTGGGTCGAGGTCCCTCGCACCCGCCATGCCCTCGGGGGGAGGGAAGGAACCAGGACGATGCCCGTACCCGTACCGCGGCAGAGAGCGATCCCGGCCGCGGAGAGTGGTCAGGCGCACGCCGCAGCCCAAGGTGGCCCCCTCAAGGAAGAGGCTCACCGGAGCGCCACGGCCGGCGGCGCGAACGCCGCCCCTCTCACCCTGCTGCTGATCGAGGACGATCCGGCCGGGTCGCCGATCGTGCCCGAACTGGTGGACGCCTCCGGCAAGCCCATCCGGGTCCGCACCGCCCGCAACCTCACCGAGGCCGAGCGGCTGCTCACCGACGACGTCCACTGCATCCTGCTCGACCTCGCGCTGCCCGCGCCCGGCCGGCCCGCCGGCGAGGACGCCGACGAGCTCGCGGTGCTCCGGCACGTGCTGCGGCTCGCGCCCCGGCACGCCGTGCTCGCGCTGACCGCCTCCGGCGACGCCGAGCGCGGCGCCGAGGCCGTGCGCGTCGGCGCCCAGGACTACCTGTTCCGCGACGAGCTGGACGGCCGGCTGCTCAGCCGCGCCATCCGCTACGCCGTGGAGCGCAAGCGCTCCGACACCGCCGAGCGGCGCCTGGCCGAGGGCAAGCTGCGCGCGCAGGAGAACCGCCGCCTGGAGCGCGGGCTGCTGCCCACGCCGCTGCTGGACGGCGCCGCGCTGCGCTTCGCGGCCCGCTACCGCCCCGGCCGCTCCCGCGCCCTGCTCGGCGGCGACTTCTACGACGCCGTCCGCACCCCCGACGGCACCGTGCACGCCATGATCGGCGACGTCTGCGGCCACGGCCCGGACGAGGCCGCGCTCGGCGTGGAGCTGCGCATCGCCTGGCGGGCGCTGACGCTGGCCGGGCTGTGCGGGGACGAGCTGCTGGGCACGCTCCAGCAGGTGCTGGAGCACGAGCGCGCGGACGACGAGATCTTCGCGACGCTGTGCACGGTGGACATCGCCCCCGACGGCCGCCGGGCCGGGCTCTGCCTGGCCGGCCACCCGTCGCCGCTGATCGCCCGCCCCGGCCGCGCGCCGAAGCTGCTGCCGTACGACAACAACGGCCCCGCCCTCGGCCTGCTCCCCGGCGCCCGCTGGCCCCGGATGCAGGTGGAGCTGGGACGCGAGTGGAGCCTGATGCTCTACACCGACGGCCTGATCGAGGGCCGGGTCGGCACGGACGGCGAGCGGCTCGGCCAGGACGGGATGGTGGACATGATCCGCCGTCAGCTGGCCGAGGGCCTGCGCGGCGAGGATCTCCTGCGCGCCGCCGTGAACGAGGTCCGCGACCTCAACGGCGGCGAGCTGACGGACGACGTGGCGGTGGTCCTGCTGGACCGCACCGGCTGAGCCGGCGCGGCGGCGGGCTCAGCGACCGCCGTTCCAGGGTCCGTAGGGGCCGTCGCTGCTGCTTCCGCCGCGGCGGCGGCCCCAGCCGCTGCCGCCGCCGGAGACCTGCTTGACGGCGGGGCGCACGTCCACCAGGTAGACGATGCTCGCGACCAGGCCGGCGATCGGCAGGATGCCCAGGATCGAGAACAGGTAGCTGACCACGAGCGCGATGCCGAGGACGATCAGCCAGAAGATCTTGTTCTGCTTGTCGGCCGCGCGGAAGGCGTCCTCGCGCCGGAACGCGGCGTCGACGAGCCCGAACGCGGCGAGGGCCATCAGGACGATCTTCAAGATCCCCATGAACCCCGCGAAGCCCAACATCAGCATGGTGCCCACCGCCCGCCGTCTCCCGATCCTTACCTCGCCACGCTACCCGGAGAACGGGCCGGTCACCTCAAAGGTGCCCGGCCCGTTCGTGGTTCTCCGGTCACTCGGCCGGCGGAGTCGTCTTCTTCGTGGTGGGGGTGGCGGCCCTGCGGGGCGCCGGGGCCTTCTTCGCCACGGGCTTCCTCGCCGCGGCGGGCTCGGTCTTGGCCTCGTCCGCGACGGGCTCGGCCTTGCCCTCGACGGCGATCGCCAGGTCCTCGATCTCCTCGGCGGCCTCGCCGCGCCAGGTCTTCACGGCCTGCTCGCCGTGCTCGGCGACGCGCTCGTAGGTCTCGCGCGCCTTGACGGCGTACTCGGCGGCGACGCCCACCCCGCGCAGGGCGAGGTCCTGGGCGTTCTCACCGAGCTTCTTCAGGTCGACGTCGAGGTTCCCGATGAGCTCGTTGACCCTGGACTGCAGGGTGGCCTGCGCCTCCTTGGCCCGGTCGGCGGCCTTCTCCTGCACGGCCTTCGGGTCGGTGTTGCGCACGGCCTCGATGCGGGCCGGTGCCTCGGCGCGCAGCTGCTCGACCAACGCGGGCACCTTCTTGGCCTGCTGGAGGGCGAGATCGGCCGTACCGGCGGCGAAGTAGAGCGGAGTCGGGTCGCTGAAGGTCTTGCGCAGGTCGTCGGTGATGGCCATGGTGATGGTCCTCCCGGATTCGCGTTCGGCTGAGGTTGGTGTGGTCCGCGGTGCCACGACCGGGGCTGACTTGTCGAGGGCCCGCCTATCCGGTCGTCCGCCGCGGACCGGCATCACTGCCGCCGGCCGTGCGGGTGCCGCGTACGTCGGTGTCGCTCGGGGCATCGGTGCCGGCCCGTTCCTCCACGGTCCCGTCGCCGGGGTCCTCCGCCGAATCGCCGATCCCGAATCCGTTCTCCTTGCGGAACGACTCGTAGATCTGGAGCAGCACCTGCTTCTGCCGCTCGCTCAGCGAGGGATCGGCGAGGATGACGGCGCGCGTCTCCACTTCGTCCCGGTCCCGTTCGGCGTCGAGGATCCCGGCGCGGACGTACAGCGTCTCGGCGGAGATGCGCAGCGCCTTGGCGACCTGCTGGAGCACCTCCGCGCTGGGCTTGCGCAGCCCGCGCTCGATCTGGCTCAGGTACGGATTGGACACCCCGGCGGCGTCGGCGAGCTGCCGCAGCGAGAGCTGGGCGTTCCGCCGCTGCTCGCGCAGGTACTCACCGAGATTGCCGACGTTGAGCGATGCCATGTCTCCACCATGCCCCACTCGCGCTAACAATTGCAAGCATCTGCTTGCAAGAGTGCGCCACGCCACCTCCGAGGTTCACCCGGCCGGGGGCACCGGCCGGACCGGTACCCGCCCGCCGCGGACTCTCACCTCTCCCCGGACGGGCGGGTGGCCGGGACACGCGCGGTGTGGCCGGGAGGCTGGGCGCGGGCGGAGCGGTGGACCAGGAGGGCGGCGGTGAGGCAGACCGTGCCGGCGACGGCCATCGCGGACGCGGGGCCGAGCGTCGTCGCCACTCCGTCGGCCGCCGACAGCGTCAGCGTCTCCAGACTCATCCGCGCCGTGCCGAACAGCGCGGCGCCCGCGCCCCCGCGCGCGGCGGGCACATGGTCCAGCGCCTGGCCGTCCGGGACGCCCTCGGTCAGCCCCAGGCACAGCCCGACGGCCCCGGCGGCGGCGAGCAGGGCGGCGGGCCGGTCGGTCACCTGGAGGACGGCAGCGGTCACCGCGCACGCCGTGAGGGCCGTGGTCACCAGCGGCCGGGCCCACCGGCGCGCCAGCCGCGCGGCGAACAGCGGGAGGACCGTCGACGGCACGGTCAGCAGGCTGAGCACGACCGCGGCCCCGCCCGGGCCGAGGCCCTGGGCCGAACCGAGCCGCGGGAACACGGTCAGCCCCACCACGAGCATGCCCATGAAGGCGCCCGTCGCCACCGCGTACGCCCGGTAGGCGGGGACGCACAGCAGGTCGAGGGGGATCGCGGGAGCCGGCACGCGCCGCTCGACGCGGACGAGCGCGGTGGCGCAGGCGGCGGCCACGAGAAGGAGGCCGACCGGTCCCCACCACGGGACGGCACCCCCGAAGCCCAGCCCCAGCGCCGTCACCGCGGCCGCGACGGCCAGCCCGAAGAGGACGGCGCCGGCCCGGTCGAAGCCTTCGGCCGGCTCACCGCCACGAAGGCCCGGAAGGCCGAGCGTGGCCAGCGCCGCGAGGGCGGCGACGGCACCGGGCACGACGAAGACCAGCGGCCATCCGCCGACGGCCATCAAGCCCTGCGCGACGACCGGTCCGAGCGCCAGGCTGCCGCCGAGGACGGCGCCGACGTAGCCGTAGACCCGGCGCCGCTCGCCGGGCGGGTACACCGCCAGGACCATCGACGACCCGCCGGCGGCGCACATCGCCGCCCCGACGCCGGCGGCGGCCCGCAGCGCCACCAGGGACGGCAGGCCGGGAGCGAGGGCGGACAGGACGCCGGTGGCCGCGACCACGAGGTTGCCGGCGGCGAAGAAGCGGGTGCGCGCGGTGCGGTCCGCCGTGGCCCCCGCCAGCAGCAGGGCCGCGGCGAAGAGCCCGTTGTAGGCGAGGACGGTCCACGGGCCGAGGACGGCCGGCCCCGGCAGTGCGCCGGTCACGTCGGGCACGGCGGCCGTGGCGCCGGTGATGGCGAGCGGGAACACCGCGTCGGAGAGGAGAGCCGCGGCGAGGACACGCCGACGGCGGCGGACGGACAAGGTGAACAAGGGTGCGCTCCGGAACGGAAAAGGAGTCCGAGCGCCACGAAGGCGCTCCTGGCCTGGGGTCAGGAGCGACGGCGGGAGGCTGGGGTTCGCGCCGCCGCTCTCAGCGGCGGCGCACCTTGTCTGTTTCCGGCACGGACTCACGCTAGCAGCGGGCCCGGTCGAGCCACTCCCTTACGGTCGTGAAGTCGGCGTCGGTCAGGCCGTAGCGGTGGTCCACGCGGTGCAGCAGGGCGGGGCGCGGGTGGTGCACGGCCACCCAGGCGCGGTCGGCCTCGGTGAGTTCGTCGTCGATCCAGACGAACGGCCGGCCGGCCGCCCAGGCGACCAGGGGACGCGTCTTCCAGTGCAGGAGGTCCGGCGGCTCGTCCTCGTCCGGCCATTCGACGACCGGCAGCGGCGGCAGGCCCAGCCACGGCGCCAGGCCGGCGTTGGCGTCGTCCATCCAGGTGGTGGCCCACACCAACTCGCAGTTCAGGGACAGCAGTCGCCGCCCGAGCGCCGGGTCGACGCGGTGCAGCAGGGGGTGCCCCGCCGGGTCGGAGTCGGGTTCCGGGTCCCGGTGGTACACGGGGTAGGCCCGGTCCGCCGCCCCGAAGGGCAGGAGCGGGCCGTCGACGTCGAGGAAGAGCAGCATCGCAGCCAGGATCAGCCCTCGAAGCCGTTGTCGGCCAGGATGGTGTCGATCCGGGCCCGGTGCGCCGCCTCCCACGCGTCGAGCGTCCGGGCCGCCTCCTTCGCGAGCCGGGCGCGCGCGTCGGCGAGCACCCGCCCCCGGCGGGCCTCGGGCACCACCACCACGCCCTCCTCGTCGGCCACCACCACGTCCCCGGCCTCCACTCGCACGCCCGCGCACCGCACGGGTCCGTTCAGCGGGCGTACGGCCTTCTTGGCGCCCGGGATCGGGACCACACCGCGGGCGAAGACCGGGAAGCCCATGGCGCGGACCTCGGCGAGGTCGCGGATCAGGCCGTCGGCGACGAACGCCGCGACGCCGCGCCGCTGGGCGACGGCGCACACGTTCCCGCCGGCCAGGGCCCAGTCGAGGTCCCCGGACTCCACGACGATCACGGAGCCGGGCCCGGCGCGGTGGATCGCCGCGTGCAGCATGAGGTTGTCACCGGGCGGACAGCTCACGGTGAAGGCGGGCCCCGCGACCCGCGGCACCGGCCCCCACAGCGGCCGTATCGCGAAGTCCATCACCTGGTCACGGCCCAGCAGGTCGGCGAGGGTGGTCGTGGGGATGTCGTGGAACTCGGCGGGAGGGGTCATGGGGGTGACCGTACCGAGTGCCGTGCCCGGCTCGGTGAGGGATCAGGGCCTGTCCGGGCGGGTGGACCAGGCCAGGGCGCGCGCCAGGTAGGGGTTGGTGCGGCGGCGGGAGGAGAGGCCGAGGGAGGCGGTGGCCGCCGCCAGGGTCATCGCGTACGAGTCCACCGCGCGGCGGACGTTGGGGGCGTCCAGGCCGGCGCCGGTGACCAGGCGGTCGAGGTCGACGTAGGCCGAGCGGACGATCTCCACCCACCGGTACACCCGCCAGTCCTGCCGCCAGTCGCGGGTGCAGCGGGCCGGCAACAGGCTCTCCCAGCGGCGGAACATGCGGTCGCGGATCTCCGGCCGGGTGGGGGTCAGGTGCATGTGCCGGACCAGCTCGTAGAGCGGGTCGCCGACCAGGGCCATCTCCCAGTCGATGACGGTCAGGGCGAGGCGGTCGTCCCGGCGCACCAGGTTCCACGGGTTGAGGTCGCCGTGCAGCAGGGCGGGGGCGCGGTCGGTGACGCGGTGGCGGGCGAGGATCTCGCGCAGCCGGGGCGCGTCGGGCAGCCCGAGGAAGCGGGCCATTTGCTGGGAGCCCTTGGGCAGTCCGGCGACCAGCGCCACCAGCTGGTCGCTGAGCCAGCCGTAGAAGCCGAGCCGGCCGGCGACCGGGTCGACCTGGACGTAGTCGACCTCGGTGAGCGCGGCCAGCTGGTCGACGAGGCCGTCGGCCTCGTGCGGGAGCAGGCCGTTGACGGGGTGGTCGGGCTTGCGGCCGGGATCGCCCGGGCCCTCGTAGGTGTGGATGGCGAACCGGTCCCCGGAGTACGTGCCGATGCCGGAGAGGTCCTTGGAGTGGCTCTCGCCCAGGGCCAGCACCCGGGGCGCGGCCACCGCCGCCCCGGACCGCTCGATGGCCCTGAGGACGGCGTGCTCGCTGAGGAAGCTGCGTTCGCGCCGGGTGACCTTCGCGACCCTGCGCCGGACCACGACCGGGAAGCCGGTGCCGGGCACCCGCAGCACGGAGTTGAGGTGGGCCGTGCCCTTGAACACCCGGTCGGCCGGGGCGGCGCCCTCGAGGAGCAGGGCCTCGGCCACGGCGCTGTGCGGGAAGTCCGGGTGTTCCGGGACCCGCCGGTCGGGCTTCCAGTCGATCGCCGGTACGACCGGACGGCACGGGGGCCCGCCGCCGGCCGGGGTCCCGGTGCCGGTGCCCCGGCCGACCCCGGGGCGCACCGAGGCCCGCCAGCGGAACAGGATCCGTTCGATCTCCCGCCGCCCGGGCACATGGGCCAGCCGCAGCGGCTCCGCCCCCACTTCGAGGGCGCGCTCGACCCGGGTCGTGGCCTCGTCCAGGCTCTTCTGGTCGAAGGACTCCTCCAGGGACTTCGCCGCCCGCATCACGTCGGGGTAGACGGACTGCGCCCGCTCGAAGGCGACGTAGTGGCGCAGGTCCCGGGCGACGCCGTTGACGGCCGCCGGCCGGACCTCGCGCATGGCGCGCACCCAGGCGTCCACGACCTCGTCCCACTGGTGGTCCGGGTAGCGCATCCGCACCAGATGGGTGGCGAGGTCGTGCAGCGGGTCGCCGTAGCTCGCCAGTTCCCAGTCGACGCGGGTCAGCGGCGGATCACCGCCGTACGGCATGATCAGGTTGTCGCGGTGCAGGTCGGCGTGGAGCAGGCTGTAGGGCCGGCGGGACATCGCGGGGACCCGTTCGGCCAGCCGGGTCAGGGCGTCCTCGGCGATGCCGAGCGCGGCGAACAGGCCGCCGAAGTAGGACCAGTTCGGTCGGCGGATCTGCAGGTCGGCCATCCGGGCCAGGGTCTGCAGGAAGGCCTGGCTGTCGGTGAAGTTGCGGGGCCACCGGGTCGGCAGGGCCGGCAGCGCGGCGCTGCTGCGCACCAGGGCCGTCTGGGCGAGCAGCCCCGCCAGCGCCCTGATCAGCAGTCCGTCGACCGGCTTCCCGTCGCCGCAGACGCTGGAGAGCGGGACGCCTTCCACATAGCTGTGGACGGCGAAGCCGTCGCCCTCGACCAGACACTCGGGCACGTGGGGCAGGACGCCCTTGACGGCCCGCAGGATCGCCGCCTCGTTCGGCCAGGTCCGGATCACCACGGGCAGCACGTGGGGGCGCGGGAGCCGGACGGTCACGGTGGTCCCGGGCTCACGGCCGAGCACACGGGCCATCGGCTCGGTGAGCGGGAGCACGTAGTTCAGGTTGTGGAAACCGCCGCTCACCTCACCGGTCTCGACGGCGTGTGCCACGAACGCACGGCAGACGGCGTACGGCCGGGGTCCGTCGACGCGCCCCCCGGCGGCCGGGCCGCGGGGGACGGGTGGTGCGCCCACTGGCCGCTCCGGGTTCGTTCGCGTGGGGATCACGGGGAAAACAGAAAGCAGGGGCAATGCGGTTCGGAAGCCGACGGAGAAGCCGAGGGCGGGAGGAAAACGGTACGTCCGGCCGGCATGCGGCACTACCCGAAGCCCAGGGGAGCAGCCCGACGGGTGGTCGGCCACTCATCTGTGCCAGTCGGCCGGGACCGGCGCGTCGCCGTTCCTCGCGTACGGATCCGAGCGGTCGCTCAGCCGGTTGCGCGGATGCTATCGCACGACGGGGCCCTGAACGGTCAACAACTTCCGGACCGCCTCGCAGCATGCCGTCATGCTCTCCACGAACGTCGAGCCCGGCGAGACCGGCCGGCCGTCGCGGACGTGGTGCACTTGACCGGGCATGCTGCGACAAGCGGTCGACTTCGTCAGTCAGGAGCGCGACTTGACGAGTCGACCGGCCGCCGGTACCGGCCCTGGACCGCGGGGGCCCGCCGGTCACCGCCCCCGCAACCCCCGCAGCACCGGCTCCAGCGACGCGACCACGTGCTCTGCTCCGGCCTCCCGCAAAAGCTTCCCCTTCTCTTCGTTACGCGCGTAGCCGAGGAACGGGACGCCGGCGCGGTCCGCGGCGTCGAGGTCGGAGAGGGAGTCGCCGATCATCAGGGCGGCCCCGGGGGCGGCGCCCATCGCGTTCAGGGCCCGGTTGAGGCAGTGCGGGTCGGGCTTGAGGAGGTGCAGGTCGGCGGTGCGGCCGTAGATGTGGGGGGCGAAGCAGGCGGTGAGGCCGCGGCCGTCGAGGTAGGAGCGGACCACCCGGGGGGAGTTGTTGGTGGTGATGGCCAGCCGGGAGCCGACGGCGGTCCAGGTGCGGATCAGCGGGTCGGCGTAGGCGGTGGGCAGCGCGGAGGTCGCGGCCCGCAGTTCCTCCTGGGTGAGGCGTTCCTCCAGTTCGGTGACCAGGTCGCTGCCGGGGTGCCGGCGGTCCACGGCGCGCAGCACCACGTGCGGGTCGAGCGAGGCGCGCTCGCGGTCGCTGAGCAGGCCGTGCAGCCCACGGCCGGCCAGCCACTCCACCAGCTCGGCGGCCACCAGCTCGGCCTTGTGGCGGGCGAAGAGGCGGCAGATCGGGCCGTCGAAGTCCCAGAGGACCACCCGGACACTTCTGATCAGTTCCCGTAGCTTCTCGGACTCGTTCGTGGTCTCTTCGGTCTGCGTCGTCGTCTCAGAAGTCACTAGGAGAGTGTCAGGTCCGTGGTGATGGTTTCCCAGAGGGCGTCGAACCACTTCTGGGACTGCTCCACGAAGGCGGCGTCCCGCCGACCGGTCCGCTTCTCGAAGGAGAACAGCAGGGACTCGGACCCGAGGGTGTCGTACATCTCCAGCGTTCCGCTGTCCGTCGGCTCCTCGCGGCGGGCGATCATGTAGTACGCGTACAGCGCCTCCGCGCCGTTGAGCAGGTACAGCTTCGCCGGCGGGGTGAAGGGCAGGGCCCGGAAGGTGACGTGCACGTCGATGTCGTGGGTGGAGCGCAGGGCCTGGAGGTTGTACTGGAGCACCTGGCCCTGGGCGTTGCGCATAGCCAGCCAGCGCTGGTGCACGGTGTCGTCGTCGCCGTGGGCGTCCACGGAGACCGGGAAGGCGAGGTTGATGTCCCGGGAGGGCAGCAGGATGCGCACGTCGACGCGGTCCGGGCGGATGCGGCCCTCGTGGATCAGGCGCAGCGGCTCGCCGAGGGCGGGGATCAAGGACTGAGCGGTCAGGCAGGCCGCGTCGATCCGCACGTGCGGCGCGGAGAACGCCTCGGTCAGCCGGGGCGCGAGGCCCACCATCGTCGGCTGGGGTTCGTCACGGGCGGGGGCGGGACCGGCGACCCGCGGCGGGCTGCCCTTGCTGACGTCGCTGAGCAGGCCGTCGTCCGCGAGTGCCCGCAGGGCCTGGCGCACGGCGCCGCGCTCCACCCCGAACTCCTCGGCGAGCTCGGCCTGGGTGGGCAGGCGCTCGCCCGCCTTCAGCTCCCCGGTGCGGATGCGTGCGCGCAGGGTGTCGGCGATCTCCTGGGGCGTGAGCCTTCTGCTGCCGTTCACTGCCACGTTCTCCTGGGTCACGACCAAACGCTACAACCCTGATCCATCTCATGGGAGTTGTTGCAAAGTTGTTTGTGAGTATGGGCCAAGTGGGGACAACTTAAACAGAGTTGGTTGCCAACTTGGTCGAGTTGGCATACCGAAAGGGGGAACCACCATGCCAGCCCTCGCACTCCTGTGCGCCCTCTTCGTCGTCGACTTCGAACGGCTCGTCGAATGGAGGTACGGCGCCGCCGGCATCGTCGGCCTGCTCCTGCTGTCCGTGGGCATCAAGGCCAAGAGCCCGGCGATCAGCTCCGCCGGGGCCGTCCTGCTCGCGGTACTCCTCGCGGGTCCGGCCCTCTGACCGGCCTACGAGGTCAGCACCAGCTCCGAACTGATCGTCTCCCACAGCGCGTCGAACCACAGGTGGGATTGCTCCACGAACACCGTGTCGCGCAGGTCCGCGCCCTGCCCGAAGGCGAACAGCATCGACCGCGTGCCCTCGGCGTCGTAGAGCTGCAGGTGCTCGTGGTCGATCTGCCGCTCACGACGGGTGAGCGTGTAGTAAGCGAACAGTGCCTCCACGCCGTTGAGCAGGTACAGCTTGACCGGCGGGGTGAAGGGCAGCGCGCGGAACGAGACGCGCACGTCGATGCCGTGCGTGGTGCGCAGCGCCAGCAGGTTGTGCCGCAGCACCTGGCCCTGGGCGTTGCGCTGGGCCAGCCAGCGCCGGTGCAGCAGACCGCCGTCGGAGGCGTCCACCGGCGCCGGAAAGGCGAGGTCGATGTCCCGGCTGGGCAGCAGCAGCCGCACCTCGATCTTGGCCGGTTTCAGTCGTCCGGCATGGATCTGCCGCAGCGGCTCGCCGATCGCCAGCGTGAGCGAGACCGCGGTCAGGCAGAGAGCGTCTATCTCCACGTGCGGGGCGGCGAACGCCTCGGCGATACGCGGGGCGAGCCCCACCATGGTGGGCTGCGGCGGCGCCCCGGAGCCGGCGGCCGGACGGGCGTGGTCCAAGGGCGCGGCCACCGTGGCGGGGCTGCCCTTGGACACGTTGGTGAGCAGGTGCTCGGACTGCAGGATCCGCAGGGCCTCCCGCACCGCGCCGCGCTCGACGCCGAACTCGTCGGCCAGCTTCGCCTGGGTGGGCATGCGCTGCCCCGGCCGCAGCACCCCGGACCTGATCCGGGCGCGCAGTTCGTCGGCCACCTCGCGATGTGATGTGCGTGACCGCTGTGGCCTCTTCCGCCCACTGGCGGAGGCGAGTTCCGGGTCCACGAAGAAACACTACAACTTCCCGCCATCTTGCGGCAGTTCACGGAAAGGTGGTTATGAGACGCGTCCAAGCGGAGATAAGTAAAGTGAAGTTGGTAGCCAACTTGAACAACATGGTCGAGCTTCCCAGTGGTTGGCCGACCGGGCTCCCTTCCGGAGGGGAGCCGGGAGCCCGGTGAGGGGACGGCCACCGGAAACGCACAGTCACAACTGAACATGAGGCACAGCCACAACTGAACACGGTCAGCGCGCAGCCACAACTGAACACGTGGGACAACCGAACAAGCAGCTACGGATGAACGGTCAGCGCGGTCGGGAGGAAGGAGGCTAGAAGACGTCCGGGCACCAGGGCCGCACGGACGCACGGAACAGGGCGTCGGCCTTACGGGCGGCGCCCTCGCTCTCTTCCCGGACCCGCCCCAGCGCCAGGAGCCGCACCGGCGACTCGTCCCCGAGCCAGATCCGGCTCAGCTCCTCCACCGGCAGCGTGAGGTCCGCGCCCGCGCCGCCGGCGGGCACACACGACGCGCCGTCGGGTGAGGCGTCCAGCCGGAACCTGCCCCCGGCGAGCCCGTCCCGGTCCACGACCTCCAGCACCAGCGAGCCCGTGCCCTCGTACGTACGCGCCTCGAGGGCCCGTACGACGTCCAGCATCCGCACCCACAGCCAGTCCGCCTGCGCGGTCACCCGGACCGCGCGCGGGTTGGGCAGATAGAACGGCAGCAGGTCGTCCGGGCCGCGCCGGCCGGTCCTGATCTCCGTGACCCAGTCGATCGAGCACAGATGGCGCCACAGCGCGGCCTCGGCCGCCGGCGTCGTCGCGATCAGCGCCTTGACGTCGGCCGTCAGCCGCGGCTGCTTGTCCACCCAGGTGCCGTCGGACACGTACGCCGCCAGGCCCTCGACCTCGCCGGAGGCCGAGCGGTAGACGGCGTAGAACGGCTCGGTCCAACTCCGGTCGAACGGCAGCAGCCCGGTGCTCACCTGCCACCACAGCTCGCTGCGGCTCACCGCGCCGGGCTGGACACGGCAGAGCCGCTGGTGCAGCTCGGGACCGAGTTTGCGGACGTCCTCGCCGTCCACCAGATCGATCCGGCCGCCGTCCTCGGGACCAGCCCAGCGCGGGTCGAGCCCGGCCCGGGTGACGTCCACGCTCCACTCGGTCATCCAGGTCGCGGGGCCGAAGCCGTAGCGGCCGTAGATCGGGTACTCGGCGGCGATCAGGGTGGCGACGACGTCGCCGCGCTCCCGCGCCGCCGCCAGGTCGCGGCTCATCATGCGGGTCAGCAGGCCGCGGCGGCGGTGCGTGGAGGTGACGCTGACGTTGGTGATGGCGTCCGCGGGC
The DNA here is from genome assembly GCF_036815105.1 of Streptomyces sp. IBSBF 3136. Taxonomy (NCBI): domain Bacteria; kingdom Bacillati; phylum Actinomycetota; class Actinomycetes; order Kitasatosporales; family Streptomycetaceae; genus Streptomyces; species Streptomyces sp. IBSBF 3136. Next base: position 51,521 of record NZ_JAJSZC010000014.1, on the reverse strand, counting down.
ACGGCGGCACCGCCCACCGCGGTGACCTCCTGGGCGAAGGAACGGAAGGTCGCCACACAGCGGTCCCCGTCGAAGGCGCCCAGCAGCCGGCCCGGCACGAACTGCCTGCGGCGGGTCTCCAACTGCTCGGGCGTCAGCACCGGCTCCCGCAGGAAGCCGGTGTTCAGCGCGCGCTGCCAGTCCTCGAACTCGGCCTCGGTGACGGTGCGGACTTCGGTGCTCATGGCATCAAGGTAGGGGGGCCGTCCCGGCCGTGTCGCCCGAATTCCCCCGCGGCCGGCCGCCCGTCGGTCAGCAGGTCGTCGCGTCAGGTCAGCAGGTCGTCGACCTGCGCCTCGCCGACCCGGTAGCGGCGGGCGATCTCCCCGCTGCAGTCGTCGGTGATGCGCTGCAGACGCTGGCGGCGCCGGGAGACCTCCTGCTCGTAGCGGATCAGCCGGCCCATGGCGGTGGTGAGTTCCAGGTCGGTCCGGGCCTGGAGGTCCGACAGTTCGACCTCGCCGAGCATGTCCGCGGCCAGCCGCCGGTACTCCTCGTTGTGCGGGGGGCCGAGCGTGACGTGGCGGGCCGAGGAGCGCTGGCGGGCCGGGGCGTCGGTGAGGATCTCCGGGAGCCGCTCCACCACGGAGGCGTCCGCGGGCGCGGGCACCGCGGCCCGGCCGCGCCGGGCGAGTTCCGCGCGCAGGATGTCGATGCGGCCCTGCAGCAGCCGCCGTACATAGCTGAGGTCCGCCTCGTCGCGCTGGGCGTCACGGCGCAGCGTGCGCAGCTCGGGCAGGCTCAGCCCGGACAGGTCGGGCTCCGGCGGGTCCGCGGGCAGCGAAGGGCCGGACGGTTCGTCGTCGCGCTGCGCGGGCGGCCGGTGCGTGTCCAGCCGCTCGCTGGTACCCCGTGTGCTCATGTGCGTGTGACCGTCCCCTCGACCGGCGTGTGACAGCATCGTGCCACCCCAAGTGGCCACTATGTGACCGAGTGCCCCCGAACGGCCCACATGCGGGGTTTAAGGCTCCATAATGAGCCGCCGCCGGCCCGCGCCGGGCCACCGGGCATGATGGTCCGCATGCGTGCGGTGGTGCAGAGGGTGGACGGCGCCAGTGTCGTCGTCGACGGCGAGACGGTGGGCGCGATCGAGGGCGAGGGCCTGTGCGTCCTGGTGGGGGTGACCCACGAGGACACCAAGGAGAAGGCGGCCCAACTGGCCCGCAAACTCTGGTCGATCCGGATGCTGCACGACGAGCGGTCGTGCAGCGACGTCGACGCGCCGTTGCTGGTCATCAGCCAGTTCACCCTCTACGGGGACGCCCGCAAGGGCCGCCGCCCCACCTGGAACGCGGCCGCGCCCGGCGAGGTCGCCGAGCCACTGGTCGACGAGGTGGTCGCGCAGCTGCGCGCGCTGGGCGCGACGGTGGCGACGGGCCGCTTCGGGGCGGCGATGCGGGTGTCCCTGACGAACGACGGCCCGTTCACCGTGCTGCTGGAGATGTAGCCCTGGAGCCCTGGGAGGCGCCCAGGGCCTGCGAGGGCGGGCGGCCCTACGGCTCGACGACGGTCTCCTGGGCGGCGGCCGTGTCCCCGGCCATCAGATGGGCGTCGGTCGGCACGTTGCGCTTGACCAGGGCGAGAGCCACCGGGCCCAGCTCGTGGTGGCGCGCCGACGTGGTGACGAAGCCGATCTTGCGCCCGTCGGGGCCCTCGTCCGCGAGGCGGATCTCGGTGCCGTGGACCGGCAGGTGGACATCGCTGCCGTCCAGGTGCAGGAAGACCAGGCGGCGGGGCGGCTTGCCCAGGTTCTGCACCCGGGCCACCGTCTCCTGGCCGCGGTAGCAGCCCTTCTGGAGGTGGACCGCGGTGCCGATCCAGCCCACCTCGTGCGGGATCGTGCGGTGGTCGGTCTCGAAGCCGAGCCGGGGGCGGTGCTGCTCGACCCGCAGCGCCTCGTGGGCGAGCAGGCCGGCGGCGGGCCCCGCACCGGCGGCGAAGGACTCCAGGTCGGCGCGGGGCAGGAAGAGATCACGGCCGTACGCCGTCTCGCGTACGACCGCGCCCTCGGGGACCTCGGTGATCGAGCCGGCCGGCAGGTGGACGACCGCGATGTCGGCGGTGCGGTCGGCGACCTCGACCCGGTAGAAGAACTTCATCGACTCCAGGTAGGCGATCAGCGCCTCCTCGGTGCCCGGCTCGACGTGCGCCCAGGTCGTCGCGCCGTCGTCGACCAGGTACAGGGCGTGCTCGATGTGGCCGTGCGCGGACAGGATCAGCGCCTCGGTGGCCTGGCCCGCGGGCAGGTCGCTGACGTGCTGGGTGAGCAGCAGGTGCAGCCAGCCGAGGCGGTCCTCGCCGGAGACGGTGACCACGCCGCGGTGCGAGAGGTCGACGAAACCGTCGCCCTCGGCGAGGGCGCGCTGCTCGCGGAACAGGTCGCCGTAGTGGGCGGCGACGCCTTCGTCCACGCCCTCGGCGGGGACGGCGCCGGGCAGGGTCAGCAGGGGGCTCTTCATACGGGCAAGCCTACGACGTGGTAGTTGAACTCTTCAGAGAGCAGTCCTCGCAGCGGCCGAAGATCGCGAAGTGCTTCATGTCGGTGTCGAAACCGAACCGCTCGCGCAGCTTGGCCGTGAAGTCGGCGGCCACCTCCACGTCCGCCTCGATGACGTTCTCGCAGTCACGGCAGACCAGGTGCAGATGGTGGTGGCGGTCGGCGAGGTGGTAGGTGGGGGCCCCGTGGCCGAGGTGGGCGTGGCTGACCAGGCCCAGCTCCTCCAGCAGCTCCAGCGTGCGGTAGACGGTGGAGATGTTGACCCCCGACGCGGTCTTGCGCACCTCGCCGAGGATGGCGTCGGGGGTCGCGTGCTCCAGGGTGTCCACTGCTTCGAGCACGAGTTGCCGCTGCGGCGTCAGCCGGTAGCCGCGCTGCCTGAGGTCGCTCTTCCAGTCGGTGCTCACCACACCGGAAAGTCTAGGGCCACCCGGCGCGGGGCCTACTTGAAGAACGCGATGCCGTCGTCCGGCAGGTCGTCGGGCAGGGCCTTCGCCCAGCGCTCGACGTCCTCGGGGGTGACGACCTTCTTCAGGTGGGCCGACATGTAGGGGCGCAGCTCGACCTCGGGGGTCTGCTTCTCGCCGACCCACATCAGGTCGCTCTTGACGTAGCCGTACAGCCGCTTGCCGCCGGTGTAGGGCTGCGACGCCGCCGTGCGCGCCACCGCGTCCGTGACCAGGTCGATCTGCGGCTTCTTGGCGGCCATCTCGCCGTACCAGATCTCGATGACGCCGTCGTCGCGGGTCATCGTCACCTCGACCTTGCGGTCGGCGTCGATCCGCCAGAAGCCGGACTCCGACTCCAGGGGCCGGACCTTGTTGCCCTCGTTGTCCAGGACCCAGGTGTGGGAGCGGTACTCGAGGAAGTCCCGGCCGTCGTGGGTGAAGGTGACTTCCTGCCCGAAGTTGCACTTCTCGGAGCCGGGGAAGTCATGGACGCCCGCACCGGCCCAGTCGCCGAGCAGGAAGGCCAGCGGGACGAGGTCCTTGTGCAGGTCGGACGGGATCTCGATCATGAGGAAAAGTTCCTGGTCGGTTCTTCGGGGATGCTCAGCGCTGGCCCTGGTACAGCTTCTTCACGGTCAGTCCGGCGAAGGCGAGAACGCCGACGCAGACCAGGACCAGCAGGGTTTCGAAGAAGATCTCCACGGGTGCTCCTTGAGCGAGGGTGGGCGTACGACAGAGCCGGGGCCCAGCTTACGCGGCCCGGGCCCCGGGCTCCTTCCGAGGTAGGCCCTCGGAGGTCCGCCGCCGGTCAGCCGAGCAGCTGGCTCTGCAGGGTGACCGTCTGCTGGAAGGGGATCGCGGGCGCGGTGCCCCGGCGGGACTGCACGATCACCGCGAAGACGTCCCCGGCGGCGACGTAGGCCTGGCGGACCTGTTCGGCGCCGTACGGCTTCGTCTCGACGTAGGCGGTGCGCTCGGTCCGGGAGACCGTGGCGGCGTCGGGGAAGTGCTCGTCGAAGACGGAGGCGCCGGCGCCGCGCACCTGGTAGCCGGGGCTGCTGTACGCGACGTTGTCGCTCGCGAACTCGTTCTCCACGACGTTCGCCGTGCCGAACTGGAGCAGGTAGACCCGGGTCCGGGTGCCGTCCGGCATGGTCCAGCCGCGGGCCGCGATGTGCCGCAGACCGGTGTCGACGAGCTTCTGCCGCAGCTTGTCCCGGTCCTCCTTGAGCGCGTACTCGGCCAGGTACTCGCCGGTGGCCAGCCAGCCGTCCCGGCCCCGCAGCGCCGGGTCCGCCTTCGCGCCCTTCGGCGCGGGCAGCACCAGGGCGCGCAGGTCGGCGTAGTGGGCGCCGGCCGCGTTGGAGTCGGCGAAGGGGCCGGGGCTGCCGGAGGGCAGCGGGGGCCTGGTCAGCTCCGGGTAGTCCCAGCGGCCGTCCGGGGCGGTGGCGAGTCCGGGTACGTCCGTCCGCTCCACGCGGGTGATCCCGTACGCCGTTCCCGCGCCGACCGCCGCGAACGCCACGACGGCGGCGGTCCAGCGCAGCACGGCCCGCAGGAGGCGGCGCTCCACGGCGGGGGCGGGGGCGGGCCTCGGCGGCGCCGTGGGCCGCGGCACGGTCGGCTCTGTCGTCGGCTGCTCGCTCATACGGCCGCTCCCGGCTCGGCGATCCGGTCGAGCTGGGTGCGCAGGAGCCGGGCGACTCCGGCGCCGTCGAACGACCCGGGGCCGGACGCGGTGGCGGTGACCAGGACGTCGCCCGCGTACGCCGAGCAGAACACCTCGCTGACGTCGTTGACGTCCTCGTCGGTGGCCTTGGGCGAGCGGAAGCACTTGGCGTCCTCGTACCCCTTCACCTTCGGTCCCGCGCGTAGGGCGCCGAGGTCCTGGAGCAGTCCGCTCGTCGACGTGCTGATCCTGCGGGCCGCGCCCGCGTCCCCCATCCGGGACAGTGTGATCTCCACCGAGAAGACCTCCTCGTTCCACAGGTAGGCCTCGGTCTTGTCGCTGAAGTAACTGCGCATCGCCATGCCTGTGATGTGCTGCCGGTCGATCTGCTGTTCAAGCCGCTTGCGCAGGGAGCGGGGCAGACCGCTGACCGACGCCTTGCGCAGCGCGGTGGCCTGGGCGCCGTCGAGCTGCGCGTCCGAGCCGAACTCCTTGATGTCGGGGCCGCGGACCCAGGTGCCCGTCCCGTACGGCACCAGCATCCCGGCGAGCCCGTGCCGCGGCGCCGCCTCGTCCTTGTCGGCCGCCGCACGGGGGAACTTCCAGTAGGGCGCCCCCGCGTCGCGGTCGGCACCCTGCACGGTCACGACCGTGTATCCCACGCCGGCGACGAGGGCCCCGGCGAGCAGCACGGAGCCGGCGACGGCGGCGACGCGATTCCGGCGACGGACCGGCTCGGTCGGCACGGCGGGCACGGCCGGCTCGATCGCCTCGGCCGGCACGGCCGGCTCCGTCGGCTCGATCGCCTCGGCCGGCACGGCCGGCTCGGTCGGGGTTTCGTTCACAGCCGCTCCATCTGCCGCTCGGCCAGGTCCCTGATCGTCTTCTCGGCGATCGGCCGGCTGCTGTAGATCCATATCTCCATCGCTATGTCACCGCGCCAGGCGTACGCCTCCGCCCCGTACAGCGACTTCGCCCCGAAGTCGGCGACCGGCCGCCGGTGGACGTACGCCATGCCGTCCCCGGTCCCGGAGACGCTCGAGCTGCGGGCAGCGGGGTCGGACTCCGCGTCGTTCTCCAGGTTGTGGGTGGCGTCGGCCGCCGCCATGGAGTCCTCCTGCCGGTACTGGACCAGCCGGATGTCGACGGTGGAGACGGCGCCCGACTTCCAGCCGGTGACGGCCGCGCGGCGGAACCGGTCCGTCGCGAGCGAGCTGAACTTCTCCCCGGGGTTCTTGAAGTAGCCGGCATAGGCGCCCAGTTGCAGCCAGCCGTCGCCGGGCAGCCAGGTCGCCTCACGGGTGCCGCGCGGCCTGTCGAGCAGGAGCTTGCGCAGGTCGCCGTCGGTCTTCACCTCGCGGTCCTGCGCGGCGGAGAGCGGCTCGGCCGTGCCCTTGGCCTGCTTGATCACCGGCTGCGAGAGCGGGGGCGGTTTCGTGGGCTCCCGGTCGGCCTGGACCAGGTACCCGGCGCAGGTGCCGGCGACCAGGCCCAACAGGGCACCGGCACCGACCAGCCGGACCGTACGGCCACGCGGGCGGCCCCAGGACGTGACGGGCGCTGCGGGCGCGGCCGGCGCTACGGGCGCGACGGGCGCCTCGGGCACCTCCGCCGCACCGGGTCTTTCTTCGGACTCTTCTTCCAAGACGTCCCCCCAACAGAACGTGAGGCGTGGATTCCGCATCCACGTCCCACAGGTGACTCATGGCCGGGGGCCCGAGTTGTGACGGCGTTGATTACGATTCGAGCATGGCGAAGAAGCTCGTGATCAAGGTGACGGCGGGGGCCGACGCCCCCGAGCGCTGCTCGCAGGCGTTCACGGTGGCGGCGGTGGCCGTCGCCAGCGGGGTCGAGGTCTCCCTGTGGCTGACCGGGGAGTCCTCGTGGTTCGCGCTGCCGGGGCGGGCCGCCGAGTTCGAGCTGCCGCACGCGGCGCCGCTGCCGGACCTGCTCGACTCGATCCTCGCGGCCGGCCGCGTCACGCTGTGCACGCAGTGCGCGGCCCGGCGGGAGATCACGGAGAAGGACGTCCTGGACGGCGTGCGGATCGCGGGCGCACAGGTGTTCGTGCAGGAGGCCCTGGGCGACGAGACGCAGGCGCTGGTCTACTGAGCCGCGGCCGCCGGGCCGGCGGCCGCTACGAGCGGGGGCCTTTCTTGCCGTCCAGCTCGTCCCACCACTCGTCGGACTCCGGGTCGCCCGAGGGGTCGTCCCACCAGCGGTCCTCGGGGCCGCGCCGGTTGGCCACCATCGCGGCCACGGGCGGGATGAGCATGGCGGCCACGCACATGCCGACGGCCGCCGGCACCGACCAGATGCGCACGACCGCCCAGGCCAGGACGAAGAGGCCGATGCAGATCCCCATCATGGCGAAGTAGAGGTGCCGCCGCCGGGCGTACATGAGTCCAGGGTAGGTCGGCCCGGGCGGAAGGGCCTCACCACGGACGGGGACAGGCCGAAGGGCCGTACCACGAGGTGTCCAACCCGGTGGGTACGGCCCTTCGGACGCGCTGAGCCTGCTCAGACCGCGATCGCGACCTCCGCGAGGCCACCCTGCTGGGCGACGACCGTGCGGTCGGCGGTGGCGCCGGGGACGAGGGCGCGCAGCGTCCAGGTGCCCTCGGCCGCGTAGAAGCGGAACTGTCCCGTGGCGGAGGTGGGGACCTCCGCGGTGAACTCGCCCGTCGAGTCGAGCAGCCGGACGTAGCCCGTCACCGGCTCGCCGTCGCGGGTCACCTGGCCCTGGATGGTCGTCTCACCGGGCTTGATCGTCGAGGCGTCCGGGCCGCCGGCCTTCGCTCCGCACATATGTCTCTCCTGAGGGGTCTGACCGGAAGGTCGGTCGGGTGGGTTACTTGCCGGCGCCGAGCTCGATCGGCACGCCGACGAGGGAGCCGTACTCGGTCCAGGAGCCGTCGTAGTTCTTGACGTTCTCCACGCCGAGCAGCTCGTGCAGGACGAACCAGGTCAGGGCCGAGCGCTCACCGATGCGGCAGTAGGCGATCGTGTCCTTGGCGAGGTCCACGTCCTCAGCGGCGTAGAGGGCCTTGAGCTCCTCGTCCGACTTGAAGGTGCCGTCGTCGTTGGCGTTCTTCGACCACGGGATGTTGCGGGCCGTGGGCACGTGGCCCGGGCGCTGCGACTGCTCCTGCGGCAGGTGGGCCGGGGCGAGCAGCTTGCCGGAGAACTCGTCGGGCGAGCGGACGTCGACGAGGTTCTGCGCGCCGATCGCGGCGACGACCTCGTCGCGGAAGGCACGGATCGAGGTGTCCTGCGCCTTGGCCTTGTAGTCGGTCGTGGCGCGCTCGGGGACCTCGCTGCCGTCGACCAGCTCGCGGGCGTCCAGCTCCCACTTCTTGCGGCCGCCGTCGAGGAGCTTGACGTTGTCGTGGCCGTACAGCTTGAAGTACCAGTAGGCGTAGGACGCGAACCAGTTGTTGTTGCCGCCGTAGAGGACCACCAGCGTGTCGTTGGCGATGCCCTTCTTCGACAGGAGCTTCTCGAAGCCGTCCTGGTCGACGAAGTCACGGCGGACCGGGTCCTGGAGGTCCTTGGTCCAGTCGATGCGGATCGCGTTCTTGATGTGGTTCTTCTCGTAGGCGGACGTGTCCTCGTCCACCTCGACGATGGCGACGCTCGGGTCGTCCAGGTGCTCCTGGACCCAGTCGGCGTCGACGAGGACGTCGCTGCGGCTCATGTTCTTTCTCCTCCGGGGCAGTTACGGCGGGGCGTGCAGATAGCGAGGGTGCGCGCTCGGAAGACGAGCGGTCGCACGGGTGCCCTTGGTGCAGGGCGGCTGGGAGAGACGCGGAGGCGCGTCGGCGTCCGCGAGGAGTCAGAAGGGGCGACAGAGCATGGCGGCAACGCGGCAGAGGTCTACTGCCCGCCGCTTCGTGAGGTCCGCCTGTCGCTTCATGGCCCCGATCGTAGGGACGTCCGGGCGGGCGTGTCACCGGCATGTCGCATCGTGAGATGGGATCGTCCGGATATTGGGATACGAAAGCGCCCGGGGCGTCGTTCGACGGCCACCGGGCGCCTGTCTCGGCCAGGGCTTCTGCGGTGCGGACGCGAGCGTCTCGCCTGTCGGACGGCCGCCGTTCACGGCGGTCGTTTCCGTCCTCCGGCCGGTCCGCGCCGGCCCCGTGGCTGCCCCGCCCGACTACCCCGCGAGCTTGACGTCCGAACCCTTCACGCTGATCTCCACGCCGTCCGGGGCGGCCTGCACCTTGTCCAGCTTGATGCCGCCGGGGAGCTGGTCGATGGCCTGCTGGAAGTCGGTGATCTGACGGACGCGACCCTCGGCGATGGGGGCGCCCCCCAGCTTGGGCAGGGCGTCGGCCTGCACCTTGACCTTGTCGTTCTCCACGGTGACCGAGCTGAGGACGTAGACCGGCTTGGGCAGCTTGGTGCCGAGCACGGTGGCGTCGACGGCGACCTTGATCTTGCCGTTGCCGCCGTCGGAGAGGCCGACGACCTGGGCCGTGACGCCCGGCGCCACCTGGGTCGGCTGGGACTTGGCGGTCTTCAGCAGTTCGTCGTAGGCGATCGTCGCGGTGCCGGTGGCGGTGGAGGCGGTCGCGGAACTGTAGTCGCCGGAGAAGTCGACGCCCTTCATGTCGGCGGTGAGGTCGTCGATCCGGATGGTCTTGCCGCCGGTTCCGGTGGCGGCCTCGTAGTCCTTGATGCCGACCTGGACGTCGTCCAGGGAGCCGCTCGCGACCTGGGTGAGGAAGGGGAAGCCCTTGATGTCGACGTCCGGGGTGGACGCGAGGTTCTCCGTGTTCCGCAGCTTGTCCGCGGCCTCGTTCTCGGCGAAGTGCACGGCCACACGGTCCGCGATCACGAAGAGGCCGCCCAGGATCACGACGAGGATCAGGAGTATTCGCAGGGCGCGCATGAGGTGTTCCCCCGGGTCGACGGTGGTGTACGGCTACGCCACGGTAACCCTGCGGGGACCGGCCGGGAGGTTTTGTGGATCACTTGTGACAGGGCGGCCGCGGCAGGCCGGGAGCGGGCCGGCCCGGGAAGGCCGGCCCCAGGGCCGGTTGCGAAAGTGGTCCTCTGCCGTGCGACGCCCGGCTGGCCGCCCTCCGGGCGACGAGGCCACTTTGGCAACAGGCCCTTAGCCCAGGGCGCGCCCCAGGACCCACACCACCGGCGCCGCCGCCGACAGCGGCAGCGCCACGCCCGCCGTGAAGTGGACGAAGCGGGAGGGGTAGTCGTAGGCGGCCACCCGGTGGCCGACCAGCGCACAGATCGCCGCCGCCGCGCCCAGGGCGGCGCCCTTGGTGCCGAAGCCGGTCATGCCGCCCACCGCGATGCCCGCCCCGGCGGCGGCGACCACCGAGACCACCAGCGAGGCCGGGGTGGGCAGCGGGAGGGCACGGGCCAGGACCGCCACGGCGACCGCGGCCGCGCCGACCGACACCGCGTGCGGGGCGGCCGCCAGGTAGCCCGTCGCGAGGACCGCGAGGGACGAGGAGGCGACGGTCGCCATGAGGCCGTACATGCGCTCGTCGGGCGAGGCGTGCGAACGCAGCTGGAGGACCAGCGACAGCAGGACCCAGATGCCGAGCGGGCCGAGGATCGCGACCGGCGCGTGCCCGCGGCCCGCGGCCAGCACCGCCACGTCGGCGGTGAGCGCGCCGAGGAAGGCCAGCGCGATGCCCTGGCGGGCGGGCCACATGCCGTTCAGCCGGAACCAGCCCGCGGCGGTCACGGCCTGGAGCAGCACCAGCGGCACGACGAGTGCGTACGAGCCGAGGGGTGCCGTCACGGCGAGCAGCAGGCCGAGCCCGGCGGTGAGCAGCGCGGGCTGCATGCCGGGGTCGATGATCGGGGAGCGGCCCTCCAGGCGGGCCCGCTGGGCGTCGGTGATCCGGGAGTTCCCGGCGAGGGTGGCGGGCCCGTACCCGGGTCCGGCCTCGGCCTCGGGTCCGGCCTCGGGCGCGTGGTGCGGCTGGGCTTCTGGGCCGGCCTCCGGCGCGTGGTGCGGCTGGGGCTCGGGGGCCGCCGCGGGCGGGGTGTACGGCTCCTGCGGCGGCAGGTACGCCGTCTCGGCGGCCCGTACCTGCGCCTGCGCCTGCGTCTCCCAGGTCCGGCCCTGCCACTGCTGGGTCTGCTGCGGGTCGTAGCCGGCCTGCGGGTACGGCTCGGCGTACGGCTGCGGCTGCCCGTACTGGTCGTACCCGTACTGGTCGTACCCCGCCTGTGCCTCACCGGGCCACGGCTGCGCGGCCTGCTGCCGGTGGGGCTGAGCCTCGGACCCGCGCTGGTGCTGCTGGTGCTGCTGAGCCTGGTGGTCCCGGTAGGGGTCGTACGGCTGGTGGCCCTGGTGCCCGTCGTACCCCTCGTACGGCCCGCCCTGATACGGCTGGTCGCTCATCCCCTCATCCTCCTGCGAACGGCGGGAGCACCTCGACCGTGCCGCCCTCGGCCAGCCGTACCGTCTCATGCGCGCGGGTCCCCACGGGGTCACCGTCGACGAGGAAGGAGCATCGCCGCAGGACGCGCGTGAGTTCACCGGGGTGTCGCTCGCGCACGGCGGCGAGCGCGTCGGCGAGGGTGGCCGCGTCGTACGGCTCCTCGGCGACCTGGGCCGCGGCCTTGGCAGCGGCCCAGTAGCGGACCGTGACCTTGGGCATCTGGTTCCTCACTCGACGGCGGACGGACAGGGGGACGGACGCTGTCAGGCTAAGCCACCGGGCCCGTGGGCCGGTCATGCCGCCCGGCCGCCCCGCTGCGACCGGGCGGCCCAGTCGCCGATCCGGGCGAGCAGCGCCTCGTCCGCCGCGTTCTCGGCGTGCCCCATACCGTGCTCCACCCACAGCTCGCCGTGCTCACCGGCGGCCTCGGCCAGCATCCGGGGATGGTCGAGCGGGAAGTAGCCGTCCCGGTCGCCGTGCACGACCAGCAACGGGACCGGCGCGATCATCGGGACCGCCTGCACCGGGGAGAGCGGCACCGGGTCCCACTCCCGGTGGTGGATGCGGGTGCGCAGGCCGTAGCGGCTCACCAGGCGCCCCCCGGGGCGGGTCACCAGCCAGTGCAGACGGCGCATGGGGGCCGTACCCCGGTAGTACCAGCGGGCGGGGGCGCTGACCGAGACCACCGCGTCGACCGTGCCCGGGTACAGGGCCGCGTGCCGCAGCACGACCGAGCCGCCCATGGAGAAGCCGACGGTCACCACGCGCGTGTGCCCGAACCCGCGCGCCCACTCCACCGCGGCGGCCAGGTCCAGCACCTCCTTGTCGCCGACCGTGGACCGGCCGCCCGAGGCTCCGTGCCCCCGGAAGGAGAAGGTGACGACGGCGCCGTACCGGGCGAACACGTCCGCCACCCTTCGCACGTGCGGCCGGTTCACGTCCCCGGTGAAGCCGTGGGCGACCACGAAGACGGTGTCGTCCACCGGGGCGTCGGACGGCGCCGGGGAGCCGTCCGGTGATGCTTCGTATACGACCGACCCCGGGTCGTATACGGAATCGACCGGAACGCCGTCGGTTGTGCGCAGGAACGTCCTGATAGGGACCCGTCCGCCGGTCTCGTCATTCGGACGAACGGTGGAACGCGTCTCTCGACCTGCCGGACGGGTGCTCATGTGGGCTATTCTGCTGGGCAGAGGACTCGGGCAGCGCAGCCCCCGGGTCCTTTTGTGCTTTCGGAAGCGTTGTATACGACGCGGGCGACCCGACGCGGGCGACCGCGCCTGTACGGGGCCTTCGGGATCGCAGAGCAGTCACGTACCGCAGGGACCGAGGAGGAACCAGACGTATGAGTTCTCTGCTGCTCCTGACCAACGCCCTCCAGCCGTCGACCGAGGTGCTCCCCGCCCTGGGCCTGCTCCTGCACAACGTGCGGGTCGCACCGGCGGAGGGACCCGCCCTCGTCGACACCCCCGGCGCCGACGTCATCCTGATCGACGGCCGCCGCGACCTGCCGCAGGTGCGCAGCCTGTGCCAGCTGCTGCGTTCCACCGGCCCCGGCTGCCCGCTCCTGCTCGTCGTCACCGAGGGCGGCCTGGCCGCCGTCACCGCCGACTGGGGCATCGACGACGTGCTGCTGGACACCGCGGGGCCGGCCGAGGTCGAGGCCCGGCTGCGGCTGGCCACGGGCCGCCAGCAGCTCGTCAACGACGACTCCCCGATGGAGATCCGCAACGGCGACCTCTCCGTGGACGAGGCGACGTACTCCGCCAAGCTCAAGGGCCGGGTCCTGGACCTGACCTTCAAGGAGTTCGAGCTGCTCAAGTACCTCGCCCAGCACCCGGGCCGGGTCTTCACCCGCGCCCAGCTGCTGCAGGAGGTGTGGGGCTACGACTACTTCGGCGGCACCCGGACCGTGGACGTGCACGTACGGCGGCTGCGCGCCAAGCTCGGCCCCGAGCACGAGTCGCTGATCGGAACCGTCCGGAACGTCGGTTATCGATTCGTTACGCCTGAGAAGGGCGACCGGTCCGGCGAGGAGTCCAAGGCCAAGACGGAACAGGCAAAGACGGATGATGCGGACACATCCGCCGTGCTGGACGGAGTGGAGCTCCACGCGGACGCGTAGCGGTCTCACGGGCAAGGCATTGCTACCGCACAGTCAGCTTCGATTTGCCCTGCCCAGCGCGGGTCCATCCGCGTAGACTCCGCGCGTGGCCAAGGTGACTCGGGATGATGTGGCACGGCTGGCTGGGACCTCCACCGCCGTCGTCAGTTACGTCATCAACAACGGACCCCGGCCGGTCGCCCCGGCCACGCGCGAGCGTGTCCTCGCCGCGATCAAGGAACTGGGGTACCGGCCGGACCGGGTCGCCCAGGCGATGGCGTCCCGGCGCACCGACCTCATAGGGCTGATCATTCCCGACGCCCGCCAGCCCTTCTTCGGGGAGATGGCGCACGCGGTCGAGCAGGCAGCCTCCGAGCGCGGGAAGATGGTGCTCGTCGGCAACACCGATTACATCGGCGAACGCGAGGTCCACTACCTGCGTGCCTTCCTCGGCATGCGGGTCTCCGGCCTCATCCTGGTCAGCCACGCCCTGAACGACCTCGCCGCGGCGGAGATCGACGCCTGGGACGCCCGGGTGGTGCTGATGCACGAGCGCCCGGAGGCCATCGACGACGTGGCCGTGGTCACGGACGACCTGGGCGGCGCCCAGCTCGCCGTGCGCCACCTGCTGGAGCACGGCTACGAGTACGTGGCCTGCATGGGCGGCACGGCCGACACGCCGGCCGTCGGCGACCCGGTCTCCGACCACGTCGAGGGCTGGAAGCGGGCCATGGCCGAGGCGGGCATCCCCACCGAGGGCCGGCTGTTCGAGGCGCCGTACAACCGCTACGACGCCTACCGCGTGGCCCTGGACCTGCTCGCGGGCCCGGACCGGCCGCCCGCGGTCTTCTGCTCCACCGACGACCAGGCGATCGGCGTGCTGCGGGCCGCGCGCGAGCTGCGCATCGACGTCCCCGGGGAACTCGCGGTGGCGGGGTTCGACGACATCAAGGAGGCGGCGCTCGCCGACCCGCCGCTGACCACGATCGCCTCGGACCGCTCGGCCATGGCCCGGGCGGCGGTCGACCTCGTCCTGGACGACGGGCTGCGGGTCGCGGGCTCCCGGCGCGAGCGCCTGAAGACCTTCCCCTCCCGGCTCGTGGTCCGCACCAGCTGCGGCTGCGGGGTCTGACCCTCTCCCCCGGTCCTCACGATGGACGAACGAGGTTCTGCCGGGCTTCTCAGGGAGCACTCAGGCAGCTCTCATGGTGGCGGGACATGCTCAAGTCATGACCGAGAGCATGCGCCGCAGCGACGGGTACGAGTACGGCAGTCCCACCGGCCACGGCCGCCCGCAGGACCCGTACGCTCAGCAGCCCAGCCACTCCGCTCCCGTGCACCCCGAGTGGCCGCCGCCGCCCTCCTACGAGCCGCCGACGGCCCCGGCCGGCACCCCGCAGCCGGGCCCCGCCCCGCACCGCAAGCACGGCCGCGGCCCGGTGGCGCTGCTCGCGGCGGTGGCGATCGTCGCGGCCGCCGTCGGCGGCGGCACCGCCTACGCCTTCCAGGAGCTCACCGGCAAGGACACCGTCGCCTCCGGCGGCACGACCACCGCCGTGGTGCCGACCAGCAAGCGGGGCGACGTCGCCGCGATCGCCGCCGCGGTCAGCCCGAGCGTGGTCGAGGTCCAGGCGACCCTCAACAACGGCTCGTCCACCGGCTCGGGCGTGATCATCACGTCCGGCGGCGAGATCGTCACCAACAACCACGTCGTCTCCGGCGCCTCCTCGATCAAGGTGCGCACCAGCGAGGGCAGGACCTACCCGGCCGAGGTCGTCGGCACCGACAGCTCCAAGGACCTCGCGCTGGTCAGGCTCAAGGGCGCCTCCGGTCTGAAGACCGCCTCGCTCGGCGACTCCTCCGGGGTCCAGGTCGGCGACACGGTCGTGGCCATCGGCTCCCCCGAGGGCCTGACCGGCACCGTCACCAGCGGCATCGTCTCCGCGCTCGACCGGGACGTGACCGTCTCCACCGACGAGAACCAGGGACAGGGCCAGGACGGCGGCGACGGGCAGTGGCCCTTCCAGTTCGGCGGCCGCCAGTTCAACGGCGACACCGGCTCGTCCACCACGACCTACAAGGCGATCCAGACGGACGCCTCGCTCAACCCCGGCAACTCCGGCGGTGCGCTGATCGACGCGAGCGGCCATGTCATCGGCATCAACTCGGCCATGTACTCGTCGAGTTCGCAGTCCTCGTCGTCCTCCGACGCGGGCAGCATCGGACTCGGCTTCGCGATCCCGGTCAACACCGTCAAGTCCGACCTGGCCAAGCTGCGGGCCGGCTCCACCGGCTGAGCCCCCGCGCCGGCGATAGGGAGTACGTCATGATCCAGCAGGTCTCGCACGACGCCAGCACCGGCACCGGTCCGGCCGCCCTCGTCCTGGCCCTCGCGGTCGCCCACGAACTGCACGCCCCGGCCCCGGCCCCGCGCGCCGGTGAGGTGGCGGTCCCCGAGCTGATGGGCCTGCGCACCTCCGCCGACCGCCCGCACCGCCGCAAGGTCCCGCTGTGCCGCCTCACCGCGGTCGGCGGTCTGGCGGCACTCGGGGTCTGAGCCGTCGCTCGTGCCCGCCGGCCGGGAAACATGCGACGCTGAGAGACGCCCCGCCCCCCGTCCCACCGCACCCCGAGGAACCGCGAGCGATGAGCCCCGCCGAAGGCGACCGTGAGACCCAGCGCATCCTGATCGTCGACGACGAGCCCGCCGTACGCGAGGCGCTCCAGCGCAGCCTCGCCTTCGAGGGATACGACACGCAGGTCGCCGTCGACGGCGCGGACGCGCTGGACAAGGCCGCCGCCTACCGGCCCGACCTGGTCGTCCTGGACATCCAGATGCCGCGGATGGACGGCCTGACCGCCGCCCGCCGCATCCGGGGCACCGGCGACACCACCCCGATCCTGATGCTCACCGCCCGCGACACGGTCGGCGACCGGGTGACGGGACTGGACGCCGGCGCCGACGACTACCTGGTCAAGCCCTTCGAGCTGGACGAGCTGTTCGCCCGCATCCGCGCCCTGCTCCGCCGCAGCTCCTACGCGGCCGCCGTCTCGCCCCAGGCCCAGGAGGACGAGGCGCTGGCCTTCGGCGACCTGCGCATGGACCTCGCCACCCGGGAGGTCACCCGGGCCGGCCGCCAGGTCGAGCTGACCCGCACGGAGTTCACCCTCCTGGAGATGTTCATGGCCCACCCGCGCCAGGTGCTGACCCGCGAGCAGATCCTGAAGGCGGTCTGGGGCTTCGACTTCGAGCCCTCCTCCAACTCCCTCGACGTCTACGTCATGTACCTGCGCCGCAAGACGGAGGCCGGCGGCGAGCCACGGCTCGTGCACACGGTCCGGGGCGTGGGTTACGTGCTGCGGCAGGGCGGCGCGGAGTGAAGAGCCCGACCCGCCGCTACCGGGCACTGCCGATCCGGACCCGCCTCGCCATGCTGGTGGCGGCCGCGGTGGCGTTCGCCGTGGCCGCGGTCTCGGTGACCTGCTGGTTCATCGTGCAGGAGAAGCTGTACGACCAGCTCAACGCCGAACTGCGCAAGGCCTGGGTGCCGCAGCGGCTCAACGACGTGGCGGGCGCGCTCGACTCGTGCCCGCAGAAGCCGAGCGAGTCCGGGCTCGGCGGCTTCCGCACCCACGGCAACTACTACTACGTCGAGCTGGTCAAGACGGACGGCACCGCCTGCGTCTCCTCCAGCTCCGCGGGCCGGGTGCGCACCACCTCGGCGGACACCGCCGTCATCAGCGACCCGAGCGGCGAGGGCGTGCTGCGCAACGGCACCGACTCCGACGGCAACGCCGTACGCGTCATGACCGCGCCCCTCACCGTCACCACCGGCCCGGTCACCCCGCCGCAGTCGTATCCGGACACCGCCCTGCTGGTCGCCATCCCGTTGAAGACCACCCAGAACACGCTCAACGACCTCGCCCTGATCCTCCTCCTGGTGTCCGGCATCGGCGTGATCGGCGCCGGGGCGGCCGGGCTCGCGGTGGCCCGCGCGGGACTGCGCCCGGTCGACAAGCTCACCGAGGCCGTCGAACACGTCGCGCGGACCGAGGACCTCAGCGTCCGCATCCCCGTCGAGGACGACAGCGAGGACGAGGTGGCCCGGCTCTCCCGGTCCTTCAACTCGATGACCTCCTCCCTGGCCGGCTCCCGCGACCTCCAGCAGCAGCTGATCGCCGACGCGGGACACGAACTGCGCACCCCGCTGACGTCGCTGCGCACCAACATCGAACTGCTCACCCGCAGCGAGGAGACGGGCCGCCCGCTGCCGCCCGAGGACCGCAAGGCGCTGCTCGCCTCGGTGAAGGCGCAGATGACGGAGCTGGCCTCGCTCATCGGCGACCTCCAGGAGCTGTCCCGCTCGGAGGGCCAGCGCGGCGAACGCGTCCAGGTGGTCTCCGTCCAGGACACCGTGGAATCGGCCCTGCGCCGGGCCCGGCTGCGCGGCCCGGAGCTGACCATCACCGCGGACCTGGAGCCCTGGTTCGCCCGGGCGGAGCCCTCCGCCCTGGAGCGGGCCGTCGTCAACATCCTCGACAACGCGGTGAAGTTCAGCCCCGAGGGCGGCACGGTCGAGGTGCGGCTGAGCGAGGGCGTGCTGACGGTACGGGACCACGGCCCCGGTATCCCCGAGGACGAACTCCCTTACGTCTTCGACCGGTTCTGGCGCTCGCCGAGCGCGCGCGCCCTGCCCGGCTCGGGCCTCGGCCTGTCCATCGTCGCCCGTACGGTCCAGCAGGCGGGCGGCGAGGTCGCCCTGGCGCGTGCGGAGGGTGGCGGGACCGTGGCGACGGTACGGCTGCCCGGCGCCCCCACGGCCCCGCCGGAGACCCCGTAGCCGACCGCGCGACACCCTTCGGCGGCGGGCGCCCGGCGGGCTACGATCCTGCGCACCGGTGTCCGGGGAGACCCGGGGAGAGAGCGGTGGGGGGTGGACGTGCAGGGGGCCGGAATCGAGCGCGAGTACCACAGCCGGAGGAGGTCACCGCGCGCGGTGTTCCTCGCGCCGGCGCTGCTGGGACTGGAGAGCGTCTACCGGATGGCGCACGGCCACCTGATGCCGCGCTGGGCCTGGGCGCCGTTCCTCGCGCTCTGGGTCCTGGTGCTCGCGCGCACGGTGCTGTACTCGTGGCGCGGCCGCACCCTGGTCGGGGTTCGCGGGATCACCGTGCGGCGGGCGGTCACCGAGCGCAGCCTGACCTGGCGGGACGTCTACGACATCCGGACCGAGCCGGTGCCGAGGGCCAAGCCGCCGGCCCGCACCTGCCTCACGTACATGTACGACACCGGCGGACGCCGGTTCGTGCTGCCGCACCTGGACGACTGGCAGCTGACCGACCCGCCCGCCGAGGTCGCCGCGCTGCGGGAGGCCGCCGCCCGGCACCGGGGCATGGCGTTCGAACGGCGGCCGGAGACCGAGGCGCTGATCCGGCGCGCGTCCGGGCACCGCAAGGCGTGGGAACGGGCTGTCACGGGCGGGCTCGTCGCCTTCGGCGGCGGGTTCCTGCTGTGGGTGGCGCTGCTGTTCACCACGGACCACCCGCCGACACTGCTGGTGTTCCTGTGGATACCCCTGGGCACCTTCGCCGCCCTCGCCGCCCTGCTGAACTGGCGCTGGGAGTCCCAGGTCCCCGCGGCCCCGTAGCCCGACGACAGACGCCGAACGACCCCGAGAAACGTTTCTCGGGGTCATTCCGGAGCCGCGGAGGGCAGTCACCCGGGAGTCAGCACACCGGCGTCACTGCGTGATGGTGATCCGGTTCGCGGCGGGCGGCGCGAGCGGCGAGGACGCCGTCGAGTGCGCCGTCAGGTACTTCTCCAGCGCGGTCAGGTCGTCCGCGCCCACCAGGTCGCCGGTGCCGGCGCCGAGGGTCGGGAAGCCGTCGCCGCCGCCCGCCAGGAAGCTGTTGGTGGCGACGCGGTAGGTGGCCGCCGGGTCCACCGGAGCGCCGTTCAGGCGGATCGAGTCGGTGACGACACGGTCCGCGCCGGACCTCGTCATGTCCAGCGTGTACGTCAGGTTCGCCGACGGCTGGAGGATCTTCGGCGCGGCCGCGTTCACCCCGCTCACCTGCTCCTTGAGCACCTGGATCAGCTGGGCGCCGGTGAAGTCCTGGAGGTTCACGGTGTTGGCGAAGGGCTGGACCGTGAAGCCCTCGGCGTAGGTGACCACTCCGTCGCCCTCGGCGCCCTTGGCCGCGTAGGTCAGCCCGGCCCGCACACCGCCCGGGTTCATCAGCGCCAGGCTGGTCCGCGGGTCCAGCTCCTTGCCGTAGGCGAGCTGGGCGTCGGCGATCAGGTCGCCCATCGGGGACTCGGTGCCGGTGTTGCCGATGTCGGCGGAGATGTAGCCGATGGCACGGTTGCCGATCGGGGCGGCCAGGGTGTTCCACCGGGCGATCAGGTCCGTCATGTCCTGCGCCTTGGGCACGTCACGGCTGACCACGCGGTTGGCCGACTTCACGGCCGTGCGCGCGATGTCGCCGGTGCGGCGGTCGTAGGTCAGCGTGGTGTCGGTGTAGAGCCGGCCGAAGGAGGCCGCCGAGGTGACCATGCGGGGGCGGCCGGACGGGTCAGGGATGTCGCAGACGTAGGCGTTGTGGGTGTGGCCGGTGACGAGGGCGTCGACGGCCGGGGTGACGTTCTTGGCGATGTCCACGATCGGGCCGGAGATGCCGGTGCCCGCCCCGCCCGCGTCGCAGTCGTAGTTGTAGGAGCCGGAGGCCGGGAAGCCGCCCTCGTGGATCAGGGCCACGATCGACCGGACGCCCTGGCGCTGGAGCACCTTGGCGTACTTGTTGATCGTCTCGACCTCGTCCTTGAACTTCAGGCCCTTGACGCCGTCGGCGGAGACGATGCCCGGGGTGCCTTCGAGCGTGACCCCGATGAAGCCGATCCTGACGTCCTTCTTCTTCCAGACCCAGTACGGCTTCAGGATCGGCTTGCCGCTCTTGTCGTCCAGGACGTTGGCCGCCAGGTAGGGGAAGTCGGCGCCCTTGAACTTCCTGTCCGTGTAGCAGCCGTCCTTCGGGTGGCAGCCGCCGTTCTGCAGGCGCGCCAGTTCCTTCGCGCCCTCGTCGAACTCGTGGTTGCCGACCGAGGTGACGTCCAGCTTGAGCTTGTTGAGCGCCTCGATGGTCGGCTCGTCGTGGAAGAGGCCGGACAGCAGCGGCGACGCGCCGACCATGTCGCCGCCGGCCGCGGTGACCGAGTACGGGTGGCCCTGGCGGGCCTGCCGGAGGTGCGTGGCGAGGTACTCGACGCCCCCCGCGTCGATCGTCCTCGTCGTGCCGTCCGGCTGCGCTTCGGTGACCCGGCCGGAGGAACCGGACGGCGGTTCGAGGTTGCCGTGCAGGTCGTTGAAGGACAGCAGCTGGACGTCCTGGTAGCGGCCCGGGTGCGCGTGGCCGCCGTGACCGGTGTGTGCCTGCGCGGGCAGCGCGGCGGTCAGGGCGGCGGCTGTCGCGAGAGCGGCGGTCGTCCCGAGGAGCGCGTACGTACGGCGTCTGGTGCGCCGGGATGCGGCTGGCATGGACCCCCCTGTGGGTCGGCTGTGGCGAGTGGGCCGTCAGCCGCGAAGCCTAAGGTCAACGCGCGTAGCGCGACAGGGGGTTAGCGGTTGCATCCTGGTTTGCCTTTGCCGGTTCCTTTGCCGGTTCCTTTACCCGCTGCGCTGACGGCACTTCGCCCCGGCGGCCCCGTACCCTCGTACGCATGAGCAGCGACGACACCGTACGGCCCTTCCCCTCCCGCTCCATCGAGACCCGTTCCGCACTCGACCCGGACCAGGCCGAGGCCGTGCTCGGACTGCTCGCCGAGGCCGCCCACGTCGACGGGCAGCAGCCGGTGTCCGAGCAGGGACGGCTGCAACTGCGCGGGGGATCCCGCGAGGGCGTCTCCCACCTGGTGCTGACCGTCGGGGACGAACTCGTCGGCTACGCGCAGTTGGAGGACACCGACCCGGTGGAGGCGCCGGCCGCCGAACTGGTCGTCCACCCCGCGCACCGCGGGCACGGCCACGGACGGGCGCTCGGCTCGGCCCTGCTCGCCGCCTCGGGCAAGCGGCTGCGGGTGTGGGCGCACGGCGGGCACTCCGCCGCCCGGCACCTCGCCCAGGTACTCGGCCTGACGCTCTTCCGCGAACTGCGGCAGATGCGCCGTTCGTTGACCGACCTGGAGCTGCCCGAGCCGCGGCTTCCCGAGGGAGTGACCGTACGCCCCTTCGTGCCGGGCAAGGACGACGCGGCCTGGCTCGCCGTCAACGCGGCCGCCTTCGCGCACCACCCCGAGCAGGGCGGGCTGACCCAGCGCGACCTGGACGACCGCAAGGCCGAGCCGTGGTTCGACCCGGCCGGGTTCTTCCTCGCCGAGCGGCGCGGGGAACTGGTCGGCTTCCACTGGACCAAGGTGCACGCCGAGGAGGGGCTCGGCGAGGTGTACGTGCTCGGGGTCAGGCCGGGAGAGCAGGGCGGCGGGCTCGGCAAGGCCCTCACCACCGTCGGCCTGCGCCACCTGGCGGCGCAGGGGATGCCCACGGCCATGCTGTACGTCGACGCGGACAACGCGGCCGCCGTGTCGGTGTACGAGCGGCTGGGGTTCCGGACGCACGAGACCGACCTCATGTACCGCACCGAGACCTGACCCGGCCGGGCCCACGCCGGGCCCGCACCCGGCCCGCACCGGCCCCACGCAGCGTCCGCGCCCGGGTCCGCAGCCGGGCAGACGCCCGTTCAGGGGCGGCCGACTTGACGGCCGCCCCTCTCTTACACCACCCTTTCACTACTCAATTAGTGAAAGGGTGGTTCAACGCGTGGTCGAATACCGCATCGACCGGCACAGCGGGGTCGCCACCTACGTCCAGATCGTCCAGCAGACCAAGCAGGCCCTCCGCCTGGGCCTGCTGCGGCCCGGCGACAAGCTGCCGACGGCCCGTGAGGTCGTCGAGGCCACCGCCATCAACCCGAACACCGTCCTCAAGGCCTACCGCGAACTCGAACGCGAGGGCCTGGTCGAGGCGCGGCGCGGGCTCGGCACCTTCGTCCGGCGCGCGCTGGGCGCCGCCCCCGCCGACTCGCCGCTGCGCGCGGAGCTGGAGGCGTGGACCGCGCGGGCCGTGGAGTCCGGGCTCGACCGGGACGACGTGGCGGCCCTGTTCACCGCCGTACTCGACAAGCACTTCCAGGGAGAACGTTCATGAGCGACACGGCTCTCGAGGCCGACGGCCTCGGCAAGCGCTTCGGCCGGCGGGGAGGCTGGGCCCTGCGCGGCTGCGCCTTCCGCCTGCCCACCGGGCGGGTGTGCGCCGTCGTCGGCCCGAACGGCGCCGGCAAGTCGACCCTGCTCGCCCTCGCGGCCGGGCTGCTGCCGCCCACCGAGGGCCGCCTGACGGTGCTCGGCCGCACGCCGGCCGGCGCCCGCGCCCGGGTGGGCTTCGTCGCCCAGGACAAGCCGCTGTACCCGCAGCTCACCATCGCCGAGACGCTCCGGATGGGCGCCGACCTCAACCCCGAGCGCTGGGACGCGGCCACCGCCGAGCGGATCGTGGCCGCCGGCGACCTCGACCCCAAGGCACGCATACGCTCCCTGTCCGGCGGACAGCGCACCCGCGTCGCGCTCGCCCTGGCCCTCGGCAAGCGGCCCGAACTGCTGCTCCTGGACGAGCCGATGGCCGACCTCGACCCCCTCGCCCGGCACGAGCTGATGGGCACGCTGATGGCCGAGGCCGCCCAGTACGGAACCACCATCGTGATGTCCTCGCACGTCGTCGCCGAGCTGCAGGACTCCTGCGACCACCTGCTGCTGGTGGGCGACGGCCGGATCCGGCTGGCCGGCGAGCTCGACGACCTGCTCGCCGCCCACCTGCGCGTCAGCGGCCCCGCCGACTCCACCGCCCTCGACCCGCACACCGTGGTCGAGTCCCGGATCACCGGCCGCCAGCTCTCCGCGCTCATCCGGCCCGCCGGACCGCTCCCCGGCGACCTGCGCGCCTCGGCCCCCTCCCTGGAGGAACTCGTCCTCGCCCACCTGCGCAACCCGCAGGCCCCCGCCCTCGCCCCCGCCGGGGCCGCACGTGCGGAGAACGACGCGTGAGCGCCACCACCGCCCCGGCCGCCGTCCGGGCCGACGCGCCGCGGCCCCGGCTGATCCGCTGGCTGCTGCGCCTGCACCGGCCGGCGCTCCTCGCCTGGACCGGCCTGGTGGTCCTCGTCTCCGCTCTGCTGCTGTCGCTCGCCGGACCGCTCGGCGACGCGGCGGCGGAGGGCTGGCGGCAGTACAACGCCTGCCACCACCCCATGAAGTGCGTGTACGACCAGGACGCGATCCTGCGCTACAAGGACTGGTACAACTACGCCACCACCGGCCTGGACGCGCTGCCGCTCGTGGTGGCCGCCTGGGCGGGCGCCGCCCTGACCGGCAGGGAACTGGAGTCGGGCACCGCCCGGCTGGCCTGGGCCCAGAGCACCTCACCGGCCCGCTGGCTGGCGGTCCGGCTGGCCGTCCCGGCCGCCGCCGTCACCGCCGGGAGCAGCCTGCTGTTCTGGCTGCACCACCTCGCCTGGACCGCGGGCCGGGGCCGCATCGACACCGCCAAGAGCTGGGCCGACTTCGGCACCTTCTACGCCAACGGCCCCACCGTCGCCGGCCTGGCCCTCGCCGGGCTCGCGGCCGGAGTCCTGGCGGGCCTGCTGCTGCGCCGCACGCTGCCCGCGCTCGTCACCGGCGCCCTGGCCACCGCGGGCGCCTGGGGCCTGGCCGCCGCGCTGATGCCCCACCTGTGGCCGGCCGTCACCACGGTCGGCGGCCTCGACCGCGGGGCGCCGGGCAACGGCATCGTCGTCGAGGAGGGCCTGGTGACCCGGACCGGCGCGCATCTGCCGCTGCCCCACTGCGTCTCCGACGCCGACTGCGCGACGGCCTACGCGCACGCCGTCGGCCAGTTCAAGACCTACCACCCCTACGCCCACTACTGGCCGCTCCAGCTGGTCACGACCGCGCTGCTGCTGGCCGTGGCGGGCCTGCTGGCACTCGGCTCGTTCCTGGTGCTGCGGCGCCTGGCCGGGCCACGGACCGAGGAGACCCCCGCATGACCGGCACCGCCTTCCAGGGCCTGCCCCGCACCGCGCTGCGGCTGCACCGGTCCGCGCTGCTGCTGTGGACCGCCTTCGTACTCCTCGTGCTCGGCGAACTGCTGTGGGTGCACTTCTCCGGCGCTCCCCGGGACCGGATCTGCTTCCACCGTCCGGGCGCCGTGTGCACCTACACCGCCTTCACCGACGTCAACAACATCATGAACCTCCTCGGCGAGGCCCTCACCTACGCGCCCTGCGCGGTGGCCGCCTGGGCGGGGGCCGCGCTGATCGGCCGCGAGCTGGAGTCCGGCACCGCCCGGCTGGCCTGGTCCCAGACCGCCTCCCCGGCCCGCTGGCTCGCGGCCCAGCTCACCACGGCCGCCGTGCCCCTGCTCGCCGGCAGCGGCGTGCTCGCCCTGGCCTTCGGCCGGGTGTGGACCGCCGACGGGGACGACCTGGTCACCCACTGGACCTGGGACCGCGTCTTCGTACCGCGCGGCCCGCTGCTCCCCGCGCTCGTGCTGTGCGCCCTGGTCACCGGCGTGCTCGCCGGACTGGCCCTGCGCCGCACCTTCCCCGCGCTGGTCACGGCCTTCGCGGTGACGCTCGTGCTCCGGCTCGGCCTGCGCGAGGCGTGGCAGCCCCTGCGCGGCCCGCTGTCCGGTTTCTGGCCCCTGCACCTGGCGGCGACCGGCATGGTCCTCGCCCTGACCGCGCTGGCCACCGCGGCCGCCTGCCGGGTGCTGCGCCGCCTGGCGGGCTGACCGTAGGACCGGGGCCGCGCCCCTGCCACGGGCGAGGGCGCACCCCCGGGGGGCCGCTCCCCGATATCCCGGACGTCATGTCTCCGTAACCATCGATTCAGACGGGCTTGCGACGCTCGGCCAATGAAGCCCGCCGTGCCAGAGCCTTCGCCGCCCCCCGAGGGGCCCGCGGGGAACGGGGCCGTCAAGCTCCCGCCCGCACGTTCCGACGCGCCTGTCTCGCCCCTGGCGCGGAAGAATGGGTTCATGAGTCAGCAAGACACCCAGGCAGAGGTCCAGCAGGTCCAGCACGTCCAGCCCTCCGTGGGCTCCATAGCCGCGCACCGCCAGCATGCCGTGTCCGCGGCGGTGTCCGATCTCGAACCCGACCTCGACGCCGACCTCGACGTCTACGAGGAGGCGGAGGGCCAGGGGGCACCACTGCCGCAGGGCCGGTTCCTCGACCGGGAGCGCAGCTGGCTCGCCTTCAACGAGCGCGTCCTGGAACTGGCCGAGGATCCGAACACGCCCCTGCTGGAGCGCGCCAACTTCCTGGCCATCTTCGCCAGCAACCTGGACGAGTTCTTCATGGTCCGGGTGGCCGGTCTGAAGCGCCGGATCGCCACGGGCGTCGCCACCCGCTCCGCCTCCGGCCTCCAGCCGCGCGAGGTGCTGGAGATGATCTGGGCCCGCTCGCGCGAGCTGATGGCCCGGCACGCCGCCTGCTACCACGAGGACGTCGCCCCCGCGCTCGCGGAGGAGGGCATCCACCTGGTCCGCTGGAACGAGCTGACCGAGAAGGAACAGGCCCGCCTGTTCACCCTGTTCCGGCACCAGATCTTCCCCGTGCTGACCCCACTGGCCGTGGACCCAGCGCACCCGTTCCCGTACATCTCCGGCCTGTCGCTGAACCTGGCCGTCGTCGTGCGCAACCCGGTCAGCGGCCACAAGCACTTCGCCCGTGTGAAGGTGCCGCCGCTGCTCTCCCGCTTCCTGGAGGCCGCGCCCGGCCGGTACGTCCCGCTGGAGGACGTCATCGCGGCGCACCTGGAGGAGCTGTTCCCGGGCATGGAGGTGCTGGAGCACCACGCGTTCCGGCTCACCCGCAACGAGGACCTGGAGGTCGAGGAGGACGACGCGGAGAACCTCCTCCAGGCCCTGGAGAAGGAACTCATGCGGCGCCGCTTCGGGCCGCCGGTGCGCCTGGAGGTCGAGGAGTCCATCGACCGCGAGGTGCTCGACCTCCTCGTGCGCGAGCTGAAGATCTCCGAGGCCGAGGTGTACCCGCTCCCCGGCCCCCTGGACCTCACCGGCCTCTTCCGCATCCACAGCCTCGACCGCCCCGAGCTGAAGTACCCGAAGTTCATCGCGGGCACCCACCGTGACCTGGCCGAGGTCGAGTCGGCGTCCGCGCCGGACATCTTCGGGGCCCTGCGCGCCCGGGACGTGCTGCTGCACCACCCGTACGACTCCTTCTCCACCTCCGTCCAGGCCTTCCTGGAGCAGGCGGCGGCCGACCCCGACGTGCTCGCCATCAAGCAGACGCTGTACCGCACCTCCGGCGACTCCCCCATAGTCGACGCGCTCATCGACGCGGCCGAGTCCGGCAAGCAGGTCCTGGTCCTGGTCGAGATCAAGGCACGCTTCGACGAGCACGCCAACATCAAGTGGGCGCGCAAGCTGGAGGAGGCCGGCTGCCATGTCGTGTACGGCCTCGTCGGCCTGAAGACGCACTGCAAGCTGTCCCTGGTGGTCCGCCAGGAAGGCGAGACGCTCCGCCGCTACAGCCACGTCGGCACGGGCAACTACCACCCCAAGACCGCCCGGCTGTACGAGGACCTGGGCCTGCTCACCGCCGACCCGCAGGTGGGCGCCGACCTCTCCGACCTCTTCAACCGCCTCTCCGGCTACTCGCGCCGCGAGACCTACCGGCGCCTGCTGGTCGCCCCCAAGTCCCTCAGGGACGGTCTGGTCGCCCGTATCAACAAGGAGATCCAGCACCACCGCGCGGGCCGCCCCGCCTTCGTCCGCATCAAGGTCAACTCGATGGTCGACGAGGCGGTCATCGACGCGCTCTACCGCGCCTCCCAGGCGGGCGTGCCGGTCGACGTCTGGGTACGGGGCATCTGCGCCGTCCGGCCGGGTGTCGCGGGCCTGTCGGAGAACATCCGGGTCCGCTCCATCCTCGGCCGGTTCCTGGAGCACTCCCGGGTGTTCGCCTTCGGCAACGGCGGCGAGCCCGAGGTCTGGATCGGCAGCGCCGACATGATGCACCGCAACCTCGACCGCCGGATCGAGGCCCTGGTCCGGGTCATCGACCCCGGCCACCGGGCGGCCCTGAACCGGCTGCTCGACACCGGCATGTCCGACACCACCGCCTCCTGGCACCTCGGCGCCGACGGCGAGTGGACCCGGCACGCGACCGACGCGGACGGACAGCCGCTGCGCAACGTCCAGGAGATGCTCATAGACGCCCGGAGGCGCCGGCGTGGCACAGCAACACCTTGACCCGACGGACCCCGGGGCCCCGGAGGTGACGGGGGACGCGCTCGCGGTCTACCTGCGCGCCCAGGCCACGGAGTTCCTGCGCGCGCTGCGCCTGCACCGTGAGACGGGCGGCGGCACGGCCAGCGGCGCGCAGGAGACCGTCGACGCGGCCCGGGCGCTGCGCCGCTCGGCCCGCCGCATCAGCGGCAGCCTGCACACCTTCCGCCCGCTGCTGGACGCCGACTGGTCCGAGGAGATCAGGCCCGAACTGGCCTGGCTCTCCGGCACCTTGGGTCTGGAGCACGCCTACGCCTCCCGCCTCGAACGGCTGTTGCTCGCGCTGCACCGGCTGTCCGGCGCGGCCGGCTTCCCGGAGCAGAGCGTCGTGGCCGCGGGCACGACGGCACCACAGGGCGGCTCCGTGGCCGCCCTGGCCGGGGGCGCCCGGACCGCGGGAACGGCACGGGCCGGCGCCGCGAGCACCCTCGGGCGGGCGCAGGCGGGCCTGGCGGAGGCACCGCAGGACACCGTGGGCCCCGCCCGCCCGGCGCCCACGCCGGACCGCGGCAACCTGACGGTCGGCGCGGCCAAGGCGGGCGCGCTGCTGGAGCGTCAGCTGACCCTGGCCAGGACCAGGGCCCACTCCACGGCGCTTCAGGCCCTCGGCTCCTCCCGCTTCCACGCGGTCGCCGACAAGGTCGCCTTACTCGCCAGCGAGGTGCCCCTGACGCCCGCCGCCCTCACCACCGGCCTGCGTCCCCTCGCCGCCGCGGCCGAGGAACGCCTGACGGACTCCGTGGCCGCCCTGCCCCTGCTCACCGCCGGCCACCCCTACAACGCCGCGGCCCTGGTGCACGGCCTGTCACCGGACCCGGCCCCGCACCCGCAGGACGCCCCCTGGCACCAGGTGCGTCTGCTGCTGCGCCTGCACCGCTACGCCCGGGAGGTGCTGTCCGGCGGCAAGGCCGACGTGGCCGCGGGGCTGCCGGCCGCGGGCCTGGCCCTGAACCGGCACCGGGACGCCTCGGAGGCGGCGAGCGCGGCCGCGCAGGCGGCCCGTACGCCCCGCATCACGCCGGCGACGGCGTACGCCCTGGGCGTGCTCCACGCCGACCAGCGGCACGAGGTGGAGGCGGCCAGGTTCGCCTTCCAGCAGGCGTGGCAGAAGCAGGCGGTCGGCGCGTCCTGATCCTCACCCCGAAGGAGGCGGTGTGAACGACACCACGGTCCAGGCGGCGGGCTGCGTCCTGTGGCGCCGCTCGCCGGTGGACGGCGATCTGCAGATCTGCCTGGTCCACCGGCCCAAGTACGACGACTGGTCCCACCCGAAGGGCAAGCTGAAGCGGGGCGAGGACTCGCTCGCCGGAGCGCTGCGCGAGGTCGCCGAGGAGACCGGGTACACGGCCGTGCCCGGGAACGAGCTGCCGACCATGCGCTACCTGGCCAACGGCCGCCCCAAGCAGGTGCGTTACTGGGCGGCCGAGGCCGTCGCCGGCCGCTTCGCGCCGAACGACGAGGTCGACCGCGTCCTGTGGCTCTCCCCCGCCGCGGCCCGCGGCCGGCTGACCCAGCCCCGCGACCGCGACCTCGTGGACGCCCTCGTCCAGCCGTCCGGGCACCTGTAGCCCCGCGGGACCGGCCCGCCGGGCGGCTCAGAGGCCGGCCGTGTGGGCCTCCGCGTCCGTTCTGGCCTGGCTGCGCGCCCGGCGGGCCGGTCCGCGCCAGCCGCAGGCACAGCGGGCCACGCAGAAGCGGCCCTGTTCGGTCGTAGTCGTGAGATGGTCCTGCCCCCGCGGAGCCCGCTCCGCCCCCTCCTGCTGCGCCACGGTGACAACGTTACCGACACCCCGGTCAAAGGTTTGTATGCCCTTTCCCCGACCTGGTGCAGTGCGTGACGGCACCCCCTACCGGTCGTTAACCGGAACGACGGGGGGCCCGTGACGGACGTACCGGCTGGGGGTAGGCAGGCGATGGATCGGCGGCAGCACAGGCGGTCGGGCAGAACGGTCGTCGCGGTGGAGATCCTGGCGATCACGGCCGGGCTCGCGGCGGGCGCCACGGGGTGCTCCGGCAGGGGAGCGGCGGCCGAGGGGGTGAACGGCGCGGGCGGCGACCCGGTGGCCGTCCTCGCGCAGGCCGCCGGCGCCCTGCGGGAGGCGGGCAGCTCGAAGGCGAGCACCTCCATGGAGATGGCGACCGGCGGCACCCGCGTCACCATCCGCGGCAAGGGTCACTACGACTACCGGCGCCGGCTCGGGCAGCTGACCGTCGTGCTGCCGGAGGATCCCGCCGGCACCTCCGAGCACCGCCCCATCACCGAGCTGCTGGCACCGGGAGCACTCTTCATGAAGAACCGGGGCGCGGGCGTGCCCGCCGACAAGTGGGTCCGGGTGGAGGCCGCCTCCCTGTCCGACGGCAATCTGGTCACCGGCGGTGTGACGGACCCGTACGCGGCGGCGGAGGTGCTGCGCGGGACGCGTACGGCGACGTACCTGGGGCGCGAGGAGGTCGGCGGGATCGAGGTGCGGCACTACCGCGGCACGGCCGACCTGTCCCGCGCGGCCGCGGCCGCCTCGGCGGACGACCGGGAGCCCTTGCGGGCGGCGGCGAAAGGGTTCGCCACACCCGCGGTCCCGTTCGACGCCTATCTGGACGACCAGGGGCGCGTCCGCAAGCTGCGGCAGCACTTCAGCTTCGTGAACGGCCGCGAGAAGACGGCGGTCGCGGTCGCCTCGACGACCCTGCTGTACGACTTCGGTACCCCGGTGGACGTGCGTCTGCCCAGCCCACGGGACATCTACGCGGGCCGGATCGCGGAGAGCGCCACCGGGAACCGGCCGGGGCACTAGTCCGGGACGCCTCCCGGGGACTAGCCCGTCCGTGCCATGCGCGGTGTGTAGAGCCCTGCCTACCCTAGGAAGTCGGTGTCGGCAGAGAAGAGGTGACGCACGTGGCTCCGCTCGGCGGTACGGCAGTCCAGGACCACGTGGCCCTCGCCGAGATCGAGCTGTGCGGCGAGCTGATCATCGCCGCCTCGGCCGCCGAGGACCGGCTGAGCATGGAGAGCATCGACGAGGTGCTGCGGGTGGCCGAGGAGCGGGAATCCGCCGAGGTGTGAAAATCCCGGGTCCGGCCGCTCAGGTGCGCAGCAGCCGGCCGATGGCCTTCGTGGCCTCGTCCACCTTCGCGTCGATCTCGTCCCCGCCCCTGAGGGCCGCGTCCGCCACGCAGTGCCGCAGGTGCTCCTCCAGCAGTTGCAGGGCGAAGGACTGCAGGGCCTTGGTGGAGGCGGACACCTGGGTGAGTATGTCGATGCAGTAGGTGTCCTCGTCGACCATGCGTTGCAGGCCGCGGATCTGGCCCTCGATCCGGCGCAGTCGCTTGAGGTGCTCGTCCTTCTGCTTGTGGTAACCGTGCGTGGCGCCGGCCTCGGTCGTCGTCATCGCGGGCCTCCGTTTCGGGACGAACTTCGGATACATACCCCTGGTGGGTATATGGTACCGAATTTGGCGGGGTAGAGGGGCCTTGGTACGCCCCGGTGATGATCGGCGTGCCCGATGGGCGACACTGGAGGGCGGCCCGATAGCCGTGGCCGGATGATGCGCCTAGCATCACCCTGACCGAAACCGAAGCACCCCGAGGACCCCACGTGCGCTTTCGTCTGACCCCCAGGGAGACGAGCTTCTACGACATGTTCGCCGCTTCCGCGGACAACATCGTCACCGGCTCGAAACTCCTGATGGAACTGCTCGGGGCGGACTCCTCCGCCCGGGCCGAGATCGCAGAGCGTATGCGGGCAGCGGAACACGCCGGTGACGACGCCACGCACGCGATCTTCCACCAGCTGAACTCCTCCTTCATCACGCCCTTCGACCGCGAGGACATCTACGCCCTCGCCGGCTCGCTCGACGACATCATGGACTTCATGGAGGAGGCCGTCGACCTCGTCGTCCTCTACAACGTCGAGGAGCTCCCCAAGGGCGTCGAGCAGCAGATCGAGGTGCTGGCCCGGGCCGCGGAGCTGACGGCGGAGGCCATGCCGAACCTCCGCACGATGGACAACCTGACCGAGTACTGGATCGAGGTGAACCGTCTGGAGAACCAGGCGGACCAGATCCACCGCAAGCTGCTGGCCCACCTCTTCAACGGCAAGTACGACGCGATCGAGGTGCTGAAGCTCAAGCAGATCGTGGACGTGCTGGAAGAGGCGGCGGACGCGTTCGAGCACGTGGCGAACACGGTGGAGACCATCGCCGTCAAGGAGTCCTGAGGCGTCGATGGACACCTTCGCCCTGATCGTGACCATCGCGGTCGCGCTCTTCTTCACGTACACGAACGGCTTCCACGACTCCGCCAACGCCATCGCCACCTCGGTGTCGACGCGGGCGCTGACCCCCCGGGCGGCGCTCGCCATGGCCGCGGTGATGAACCTCGCGGGCGCCTTCCTGGGCTCCGGGGTCGCCAAGACCGTCAGCGAGGGCCTGATCGAGACGCCCAAGGGCTCTACGGGGCTGGGAATCCTCTTCGCGGCCCTGGTCGGCGCCATCGTCTGGAACCTGGTCACCTGGTACTTCGGGCTGCCCTCCTCGTCCTCGCACGCCCTGTTCGGCGGCCTGGTCGGCGCCGCGCTGGCGGGCGGCACCGAGGTCCTGTGGAACGGCGTCGTCGACAAGGTCATCATCCCGATGTTCCTGTCGCCGGTGGTCGGACTGATCATCGGCTACATCGTCATGACGGCGATCCTCTGGCTGTTCCGCAGGTCCAACCCGCACAAGGCCAAGCGCGGCTTCCGCATCGCGCAGACCGTCTCGGCGGCCGGCATGGCGCTCGGCCACGGCCTCCAGGACGCCCAGAAGACGATGGGTGTCGTGGTGATGGCACTGGTGATTTCCGGCCACGAGACGTACGGCGACCCGATCCCGGTGTGGGTGAAGATCGTCTGCGCCGCGATGCTGTCGCTGGGCACCTACGCGGGCGGCTGGCGCATCATGCGCACGCTGGGCCGCAAGATCATCGAGCTGGACCCGCCGCAGGGCTTCGCCGCCGAGACCACCGGCGCGTCGATCATGTTCACGACGGCCTACCTCTTCAAGGCGCCGATCTCGACCACCCATGTGATCACCTCGGCGATCATGGGCGTGGGCGCGACGAAGCGGGTGAACGCCGTCCGCTGGGGCGTCGCCAAGAACATCGTCCTCGGCTGGTTCATCACCATGCCGGCGGCCGCCCTGGTCGCCGCCGCGGCCTTCGGGATCATCAACCTGACGGTTCTGTAGTCACCGCAGGGGGCCCCGCCCCCGACGCCGGTCCCGAGCAACGCGCTGGGGCCCCCCCCCGGCGCCCGGGGGGGGGCCCTCTGGGTGCAAGCGGTGGCACCCCCCAGCAGCACCGCGAGGGGTCTGGGGATCAGCCGAAACGGCCGGAGATGTAGTCCTCCGTGGCCTGCACCGACGGGTTGGAGAAGATCCGCTCGGTGTCATCGATCTCGATCAGCCGGCCCGGCTGGCCCACGGCGGCCAGGTTGAAGAACGCCGTACGGTCCGAGACGCGCGCCGCCTGCTGCATGTTGTGCGTCACGATGACGATCGTGAACCGTTCCTTCAGCTCACCGATCAGGTCCTCGATGGCGAGCGTGGAGATCGGGTCGAGGGCCGAGCAGGGCTCGTCCATGAGCAGGACGTCCGGCTCGACGGCGATCGCCCGCGCGATGCACAGACGCTGCTGCTGGCCGCCCGACAGACCGGAGCCCGGCCTGTTCAGGCGGTCCTTCACCTCGTTCCAGAGGTTCGCGCCCTTGAGCGACTTCTCGACGACGTCGTTCAGCTCGCTCTTCTTGTAGTTGCCGTTCAGGCGCAGCCCCGCCGCCACGTTGTCGAAGATCGACATGGTCGGGAAGGGGTTCGGGCGCTGGAAGACCATGCCGACCTCGCGGCGCACCGACACCGGGTCGATGCCCGAGCCGTACAGGTCCTCGTCGTCGAGGAGCACCTTGCCCTCGACCCGGCCACCGGGGGTGACCTCGTGCATGCGGTTCAGGGTGCGCAGGAACGTCGACTTGCCGCAGCCGGACGGGCCGATGAACGCCGTCACCGAGCGCGGCTCGACGGACATCGAGATGTCCTCGATCGCCTTGTGGGATCCGTAGTAGGCGGTGAGCCCGCTTACGTCGATTCGCTTGGCCATGTCTACTTCACTTCCAGAAATTCAAGCTCGGTCGCTGGGTGGCCGCCATCCGGCCGGTAGCCGCTGGTCGATGCTCAGCGACCGGTCGTCGGGGCCTTCCAGCGGGCGATCCCGCGGGCCACCAGGTTGAGGATCATCACGAAGGCGATCAGCGCGAGCGAGGCCGCCCACGCCCGGTCGTACGCCGCACCGCTACCCGCGCTGTTCGCGAACTGCTGGTAGATGTACAGCGGCAGCGACGCCTGAGCACCCTCGAAGGGGTTGTTGTTGATGAACGGGTTGCCGAACACCAGCAGCAGCACCGGCGCGGTCTCACCGGCGATACGGGCGACCGCCAGCATGATGCCGGTGGTGATGCCGCCGATCGAGGTCGGCAGGACCACCTTCAGGATCGTGCGCCACTTCGGCACACCGAGGGCCAGGGACGCCTCGCGCAGCTCGTTCGGGACGAGCTTGAGCATCTCCTCGGTGGAGCGGACCACGACCGGCATCATCAGGATGGCCAGGGCCAGCGAACCGGCGAAGCCGAACGGCTGCATCTTGAAGATGAGCATCAGGCTGAGGATGAACAGACCCGCGACGATCGACGGGATGCCGGTCATGACGTCGACGAAGAACGTGACCGCCTTGGCGAGCTTGCCCCGCCCGTACTCCACCAGGTAGATCGCGGTGAGCACACCGATCGGGGCGCCGATCAGGGTGGCGAGGCCGACCTGCTCCAGGCTGCCGATGATGGCGTGGTAGATGCCACCGCCGGGCTCGGTGTCGGCGACGACACCCATCGAGTGGGTCAGGAAGTAGAGGTTCAGGACCTTCACACCGCGTGCGACGGTCACCCAGATCAGGGAGACCAGCGGCACCACGGCGACCACGAAGGCGACCCAGACCAGGCTGGTCATGACGCGGTCCTTGGCCTGCCTGCGGCCCTCGACGCGCGCGGCGATCACGTACGTGCCCAGGACGAACAGGAGCCCGGCGATCAGACCCCACTGGACGCTGCTGTGCAGTCCGGCGGCGAACGAGATGCCGATGCCGAGGGCGACGGAGCCGGCGGCGATCGCCCAGGGCGACCACTTGGGCAGGCTGGCGCCGCGCAGGGTGCTGTGGCGCTTGTGGCTGACGGCTGCGGTGCTCATGCGTTGGCCCCCGAGTACTCCGCGCGGCGGGCGATGATCAGCCGGGCCGCGCCGTTGACCAGCAGGGTGATGACGAACAGGACCAGACCGGACGCGATGAGCGCGTCCCGGCCGAACTCCGTCGCCTCGCTGAACTTGCTGGCGATGTTCTGCGCGAAGGTGCCGCCGCCCGGGTTGAGCAGGCTGGCCTGGATGTCGAAGGACGGGGAGAGCACCGTGGCCACGGCCATCGTCTCGCCCAGCGCGCGGCCGAGGCCGAGCATCGAGGCGGAGATCACGCCGGAGCGGCCGAAGGGCAGCACGGACATGCGGATGACCTCCCAGCGCGTGGCGCCGAGGGCCAGGGCCGCCTCCTCGTGCATGCGCGGGACCTGGCGGAAGACCTCGCGGCTCACGTTGGTGATGATCGGCAGGATCATGATCGCGAGCAGGATGCCCACGGTGAGCATCGAGCGCGGGGCGCCCTCGTCCCAGGAGAAGAGGCCGGTCCAGCCGAAGAAGTCGTTGAGCCAGCCGAAGAGGCCGTTCATGTGCGGGACGAGCACCAGCGCGCCCCACAGGCCGTACACGATGGACGGTACGGCGGCGAGCAGGTCGATCACGTAGGCGACCGGACCGGCGAGCCGGCGCGGCGCGTAGTGCGTGATGAACAGCGCGATGGCGACCGCGACCGGGACCGCGAGCACCATGGCGACGACGGAGGAGACGATCGTGCCGAACGCCAGGACCGCGATGCCGAACGTCGGCGGCAGGAGGTTGGTGTTCCACTCGAAGGTGGTCAGGAAGTTGCCGTGGTCCTTGCTGATGGCGAGGGAGGCACGGTAGGTGAGGAAGACCGCGATCGCGGCCATGATCACCAGGAGCAGGATGCCCGAGCCGCGGGTCAGGCCGAGGAAGATCCGGTCACCGGGCCGGGTGGCGCCGCGGGCGGCGCGCTTGACCTCGGTCTCGGTGGGACGCGGGGCGGGGGGAGGTGCGTCGGTTGTTTTCGTCGATATGTCCATCGGGTTCTCCGGTCTGCTGAGCCGTGCGCCCGCAGGGGGTGTGCGGCTCTTGGCGGCGGTGCACCGGACGGTGCGGCCCGGTCCCCGGGAAATCCGTGTGGACCGGGCCGCACTCTCGGATCAGGTCAGCTCAGGCCCTCGATGGTGGTGCGGACCTTGCCGATGATCGCGTCGGGGACGGGCGCGTAGTCGATGCCCGACAGGACCTTCTGGCCGTCCTCGCTGGCGATGTAGCGGAGGAACGCCTTGGTGGCGGGCAGGGTGTCCGCCTTGTTGCCCTTGTCGCAGACGATCTCGTACGTGACCAGGGTGATCGGGTAGGCGCCCTCGGCCTTGGTCTTGTAGTCGAGCTTCAGCGTCAGGTCCTTGCCGGTGCCGACGACCTTGGCGGCCGCGATGTCGGCGGTGGCGCTGTCGGTGCTCGGGGCGACGGGCTTGCTGGCGCCGGTGTCGATGGAGACGGCCTTGATGCCGTCCTTGACGTAGGACAGCTCGAAGTAGCCGATGGCGCCGGAGGTCTGCTTGACCTGCTGGGCCACACCCGCGGACTGCGGAGCGGACTGGCCGCCCTTGGCCTGCCATGCCTTGCCGCCGGAGTACTTCCAGTTGTCCGGGGTGGTGGCGATCAGGTACTTGGTGAAGTTGTCCGTGGTGCCGGACTCGTCCGAGCGGTGGAACGCCTGGATCTTGAGGTCGGGCAGCTTGACGCCCTTGTTCAGCTTGGCGATCGCCGGGTCGTTCCACTTGGTGATCTTGCTGTCGAAGATCTTCGCAAGGGTCGGGGCGTCCAGGACCAGGTTGTCGACACCCGGGACGTTGTAACCGAGGGCGATCGGGCCGCCGACCATCGGGAGGTCGATGCCCTGGCCGCCGTTGCAGACCTTCTTGGAGGCGGCGACCTCTTCCGGCTTCAGCGCGGAGTCGGAACCGGCGAAGGCGACCTGGCCCTGCGTGAACGCGGTCACGCCGGCGCCGGAGCCACCGCCCTTGTAGTTGATCTGCACGCCGCAGGCCTGGGAGAAGGTCTTGACCCAGGCGTCGATCGCGTTCTTCTGCGCGGAGGAGCCGTCGGCGAGCAGCTGGCCCTTGGCGTTGTCGCACTTGACCGAGCTGGCGTTGGCCGAGGCCGTCGACTTGCCGCCCGAGGTGCTGCTGCCGTTGTCGTCCGAGCCGCACGCCGTCAGGGCCAGGGCGCCGGAGACCGCGATCGCACCGAGGGAAAGGGCGCGCAGCCGGTTCTTGCGCTGAAGCTTCACTTTCGGGAGTTCCTTCCAGGAGCCGCCGCGGTGGGCGGCGTGCGAGGGAGTAGTGCGCGAGCGCTCGTAGGGCCGCACTCCGCACCGTGCACGGCCGAAATTAGGCAGAACAGGTGAAGCCGCCGATGGCCAGAAGTGAACGGCGGGTGAACCCCTGCCGTCGCCTCGGTGAGGTCACGGAATGCTTACGGGGAGGGCACGCGAAGGTCCCGACGGCGAGGGTGACGCGGACACCCCTTCGACGTTCGCCACCCTGTCCGAGGGAACCCTTGTGCGTATGGCGTCGTCTCGTTCCAGGAGAGCCGAGGAAGGGCGACAGACATGGAACGGCGTACGTTCATATCGGGCGGCGCGGCCGCGCTGGCGGCGACCGCGCTGACCGGTTGCAGTACTGGCCCGGGCACGTCCGCCGGGCGCCCGGCGCACATGTCCGCGTCGTCTACATCGTCGGTCACGGCCATGAAGACCACCACTCAGGCCGCCGCCGCCAACTGGACCGCCCTGGCCCGGGACCTCGACGGCCCGCTCATACGCCCCGGTGACGCGTCCTGGAAGACCGCCCACCAGCTCTACAACACCCGCTTCGACGGCCTGAAGCCGGCCGCGGTCGCCTACGTCGCCCACGCCGACGACATCCGCACCACCCTGGCCTACGCCCACTCCCACGGGATACAGGTGGCGATACGCAACGGCGGCCACTCCTACGCCGGCTACTCCTCGGGCGACAACCGCCTGATCCTCGACGTGTCCAGGCTGAACCGGGTCCGGGTCAGCGGCGGGCAGGCGGTGGTGGGCGCCGGCTCCAAGCTCATCGACGTCTACCGGGCGCTGGGCGCGAAGGGTGTGACCATACCGGCGGGCTCCTGCCCCACGGTCGGCGTCTCCGGCCTGGTACTCGGCGGCGGCCACGGCGTCGCCTCCCGCGCCTACGGCCTGACCTGCGACAGCCTCACCCAGGCCACCGTGATCACCGCGGACGGCACCCAGGTCACCGCGAACGCCACCTCCCACTCCGACCTCTTCTGGGCGCTGCGCGGCGCCGGCAACGGCAACTTCGGCGTCGTCACCGAGCTGCAGTTCCGCACCCACCCGGCGCCGCAGGCGGTCACCGCGTACCTGACCTGGTCCTGGTCGAAGGCGGCGGCGGTGTTCAAGGCCTGGCAGGAATGGGGACCGACCCAGCCCGACGAGATCTGGTCCTCGCTGCACCTGTCGAACACGCCGGGCGGCACACCGAGCATCTCCGTGGCCTGCTTCTCCCTGGGCACCTACGGCGAACTGCAGAACGCGGTGGACCGGCTGGCCCACAAGGCGGGCGCCGACGCCCGGTCCGTGACCCTGCGGCGGCGCGGCTACGAGGAGGCGATGGAGATCTACGCCGGCTGCTCCTCCTTCTCCACGGACGCCCAGTGCCATCTGCCGGGCTCCACCCCGGGCCGCTCCCCCCAGGGCGCCCTGGGCCGGGAGACCTACGCGGCCCGCTCCGACTTCTTCGACCGCTCCCTGTCCTCGGCGGGCGTGCAGACCCTGCTCCGGCAGATCGGCGCGGTCCGGGGCGGCGGGGGCAGCATCGCGTTCACCGCCCTGGGCGGCGCGGTCAACCGCGTCTCCCCCACGGCCACGGCGTTCGTCCACCGCCGCTCCCGGATGCTGGCGCAGTACATCGCCTCCTGGGGCGCGGGCGCCTCCGGCGGCACGGCACAGTCCTGGCTGACCTCGGCCCACACCGCGATGAAGCCGTACGCCTCCGGCGCGGCCTACCAGAACTACACGGACCCGACGCTGACCGACTGGCGCAAGGCGTACTACGGCGACGCGGCCACCCGCCTGACCAAGGTGAAGAAGCAGTACGACCCCCAGCGGTTCTTCTCGTACAAGCAGGGGGTGTAGGGCGCCCGAGGAGGGCCCGGCACCGCAGGGCCCTGCGCAGCGGGCTCGGCGGAGACGCGGGGCCCCTCTGAAGGCGCAGAGCCCGCGGAGCGCGCCTGCCGAGCGGGGTTCGTGGAGGCCCAGGGTTGCCGAGCCGGCGGAGGCGCGGCGCAGGGCCTCGTGGAACGCTCGCCGGGCCGGCCTACGGAGCACGCCCGCCGTCCGGAGGGCACGGGTCCGCTGAGCCGGCGCGGGGCCCGCCGGGCGGGGTTCGGCCCGGCCGGGGTGGAAGCTGCGCCGGACGCTACGCGGCCAGGTCCTTTTCCGAGTCCGCCGGCCTGCGTGCGCCGGGGAGCAGGGTGTTGTCCCGATCGCCGGGCGCCGTCCGGGCGCGCACCAGCCACCCTGCCCGCGGCGACCGTTCCACGGCCTTCATCAGCGGGGTCAGCAGGGCCATGGCCGGCGGGGACAGCAGCAGCGCGACGGCCGTGCCGAGGGCGAACCCGCCGACGACGTCGGTCGGGTAGTGCACGCCCATGTAGACCCGGCAGAAGCCCTCCAGCAGCGCCAGCCCGATACCCGCGAGCCCGAAGCGGCGGTTGGCGACGAAGAGGCCCACACCGAGCGCCATGGTGATGGTGGCGTGATCGCTGACGAAGGAGAAGTCGGTCTTGCCGGAGACGAGGACGTCCAGGCCCCGGTGGTCGACGAAGGGGCGGGGGCGTTCGACGAAGCCGCGGATCGGGACGTTCACCAGCACCGCGAGCCCGGCCGCGAGCGGCGCCCACACCAGGGCGGCCACGGAGGAAGCGGCGTCCTCACCACCCCGGCGGCGCACCGACCACCAGCACGACAGCACCAGCAGCACCATCGCGACCAGCAGTCCGTACTCGCCCACGAACTCCATGACCCGGTCGAACCAGTGCGGTGCGTCCTTGGCCAGGCCGTTGATGTCGTAGAGCAGGCCGACGTCGGGGTTCGATCCGGATTCGGCGAGTACAGCCATGGTGCTGCGGCCCCTTCGTCGTCTTCCCGGACGCACCTCGTGTGCGCCGCTCCTGGCCCCCCGTGGGTCGTAGATCCGCTTCCGCTGCACTGGCGCACTGACGTCCGCTCGGCTACGTCAACAGGAACGCACAGGTCCCCTTGATACGTTCCACTCTCCACCGAATGATCACGCAGACGTTATCGAAGAGAGACTCATCACCCCAGCTCAGGGGGTGGGTTCACACTCGGTTCACACGGCCGTCGGGAGTGCTTTCGCGCCATCTTCGGTGACCCGGGTGGCCCCGAAGTAGTCGGGGGTGTCGACCGGGTCGAAGCGGATCACGGCACCCGAGCGCGGTGCGTCGATCATGTATCCGCCCCCCACGTAGATCCCCACGTGCCGGATGGCCCGCGAGTCGGTGAGATCGTCGGAGAAGAACACCAGGTCACCGGGGAGCAGTTGGTCTCGCGTGGGGTGTGCGCCCGCGTTGTACTGGTCGTTGGCGACCCGGGGCAGACCGATGCCCACCTTGTCGTACGCGGCCTTGGTCAGCCCCGAGCAGTCGAAGCGTCCGCCCTGGTCGGCGGTGCCGTTGCCGCCCCACAGATAGGGCGTGCCGAGCTTGCTCTGGGCGAAGGCGATGGCGCCCGCCGCCTGCCGGGTGGGGTCGAGCCGGCGGACCGGCGCGGCGAAGGACTTCTCCAGACTGCGGATCCGCTTGACGTAGTTCTGCGTCTCGCTGATGCCGGGCACCCCACCGGACCTGATGACCCGGTAGGCGCCCGCGTTGTAGGCGGCGAGCATGTTGTCCGAGACGTTTCCCGGAACGTCCTTGACGTACTTGGCCAGTTCGCAGTCGTACGAAGCGGCCGACGGGATCGCGTCGGCGGGGTCCCAGATGTCGCGCTTGCCGTCTCCGTTGCCGTCGATGCCGTGGGTCGCCCAGGTACCGGGGATGAACTGGGCGATCCCGCGCGCGTCGGCGGGGCTGACGACGGTCGGGTTCCAGCCGCTCTCCTGGTACAACTGCGCGGCGAGCAGGGCCGGGCTGAGCGCCGGGCACAGGTTGCCCCACTGCTGCACGAGGGGCTTGTAGGCGGCCGGCACCGCCCCCTTGGCGAGCCCGCGGCTGCCCGTGGTGACGCTGTTGACCAGGTTTCCGGCGACGATGTACACGCCCACGACGAGCAGCATCACGAACGCGAGCGCACCGCCGACGCCGGCGGCAACCGCGATCCACGCCTTACGCACCGTCAACCGCCCCTCGCCGCCCGGGAGTACGCCGGAGCCAGTCTACGGCCGCCGGTCCCGGAGCCGGCCGTATCCGGCGCTGGTCGGAATCTGTCCCGTCGGGGTACCGGCCATTCACCCGTCCGGAGCAGTGGGCGTCCTTCGGCCAGGGCCGGACCCCGACCCGGCGGGGGGCCTGGTTCAGGAGCGGGCCGTGGCGTCCCTGTACAGCTCGGCGGCCTCCCTGCCCAGCACCACGCTGTACGAGGTGTCCGGGGTGGAGCCGCCCTGCTCGTGCCCGCCGAGCACGCCGACGACCTGCCGGTCGCCGTTCACCCAGGGGCTGCCGCTGGTGCCGCCGGTGAACTCGGGACAGTCGATGCGCTGCTGGGTGCCGCTGTGCGGGACCGGCTTGTTGGTGCAGCTGATGGGCACCTCACGGGCGTCCGGGTAGCCGGTGACGGTCACGGCGGTCGCTCCGGTGGCCGTGCCGGGGGCGAACCGGTTCCCGCCGACCACGTCCTCGACCCGCCGCCCGTCCAGCTCCCCGACGGTCGCGAAGGCGATGTCGCTGTCCTCGTCCTGCCCCTTGGCCCACCCGTCGGGCAGGAACCGCTTGCCCACCTTCCACACCCCGTAGGGCGCCTGCCCGTCCCGGTACCCCGGCGCGAACACCAGATCGCCGTCGTCGCCGTCGACGCAGTGCGCGGCGGTGACGATCAGGTCGCGACCGGGGCTGTGCACGACGGAGGCGGTGCAGAAGTGCCCACCGGACAGCCGGTCGGCCCGGTCCGCGCCGAACAGCGCGCCGACCCGGACGGTGTGCCGCG
Organism: Streptomyces sp. IBSBF 3136; assembly: GCF_036815105.1. Lineage (NCBI taxonomy): Bacteria > Bacillati > Actinomycetota > Actinomycetes > Kitasatosporales > Streptomycetaceae > Streptomyces > Streptomyces sp. IBSBF 3136. Next base: position 9,539 of record NZ_JAJSZC010000014.1, on the reverse strand, counting down.
TCACGGCCGTCTCGGCGGTGACCCCGAAGGGCCCGGGCCCGTCATCGGCCGATGCCACGGACGCGGAGGTCAGGGCGAGCGTGATGACCGCGCAGCCCAGGGCGGGCCGCGAGGGGGGCCAGATGCGTGCGAAGCGCTTCATCAGGCGTCACTCTTCCCCACGAAGGTGAGAATCCCGTCCCGACTTCACTGAGATTTTCCTGAGAACCATCCCTACGGCCGCCGGGCCCGCGCAACACCGGTCCGGCCGTCGGCGGCTTCCTCGGCCCCGTACGGCTCCGGCGCCCGGCGCGCCCGTCCCCCACCGCACGAGGAGCGCTCCACGGACGCCTCCCCGGCCGTGAGAACATCGTCTCGACACCTCACCCGACCGGCCGTCAGAACCCGTCCCAGGACGTGGAGAAGGCCGAAGAAGGTCAACGACGGAACCACACGACAGGTTCCGCACCGACCTCGTTGCCCGGCGTGACCTGCCGTGATACACAGAGTGACCGTACGGGTCATTCGTACGAAACCCGCCAGTCAATGACGTCAAGTCGACATACGACAGCCGCGTTGTCGGCGAGAATGAGGCCTGACCTCTGCACACCGCAGGGGCCACGCGGAACTACCCACCAGGGGCGGTGACTTACATGCTCTTTGCGGCCGACAAGGGAGACATCAACACCATCATCGGCGGGATCGCTCCGGACTGGGGCCCGTTCGGCAGCCTGGGCAACGAGGCCAAGGTGATGATCGAGGTGGTGATGGCCGTCGCCATCCTGCTCTGCCTCGGCATCGCGGTCTGGGGCGCGGCCAAACAGCGGATCGGCGCCACGGCCCTGCGGGACACCTTCAGCGCTGAACAGGGCAAGGGCCTGATCATCGCCGGCCTCACCGGGGTCTTCATCATCGGATCACTGGGCACCCTGTTCACGATCGTGTACGGCATGGCGGTCTGACACCCCCTTCCGCCCCGGGCACGCCCGGCCGTACCCCTCCACCCACCCACCCGTCGTGCCCACCGGCTGAGGTTGCGTTTCCCTGATGTCGAGTCACCACACCGCGCCCGCGCGGGAACCAGCACGGCTACCGTCGTATGTCTACGACGTGGAGGGGGCGTACTCGGCATGAGTCCCACAGACGAGCAGGGGTACACCGAGACGGGCCAGACCCGGACCCGCCTGCCCGACGGCGACCCCTACGGCGGCGCACCCCGCAGAACCGGCCGCTCCTCCTCCCGGGGCCTGGTCACGGTGGTCGGCGTGGTCGTCCTCCTCATCGCCGCGATCGCCTTCGCGAACAGGGGGGACGGCTCCTCGTCGAGCGACTCCCCCGCGAAGAAGGACCAGCCGAAGGCCGCGGCGACGGGAGCCAGCGGGACCCGCCCGGTCCAGACGAAGACGGGCACGATCCCCTCGGGCTTCGCCCACACGGAACAGGGCGCGCAGAGCGCTGCCGCGAACTATGCGGTGGCGCTGGGGTCCGCCGAGATGTTCAACAAGGCCAGCCGGGACTTCGTCCTGCAGGCCGTCATGTCACCCTCGCACGTCACGAGTTCGGTCGCGGCGATGGACAAGGCGTACACGCCGGCCTTCAACCAGAGCCTCGGCCTGAGCAAGGACGGCGCGGCTCCCCGGGGCTACACGTTCGTCTCACGCACGAGCCCGATCGGCACCAAGGTCACCGAGGCGACCGCTGACACCGCGACGGTCGAGGTCTGGTGCAGCGGGCTCCTCGGGCTCGCGGGCGACAAGTCCACCAACCCGGTCACGAACAGCTGGTTCACCATCACGATGAAACTCGAGTGGACCGCGAACGACTGGAAGATCATCACGCACTCCCAGAACGAAGGCCCGGCGCCTGTCCCCGGCGACGACAAGGCCTCCAGCTCGGACGAGATGTCAAAGGCCGTCGAAGAGTACGGAGGGTTCACCTATGCCCGCTAACCGGCGCGTACTCACCCTGGCAGCCGCCGTCACGGCCGTCCAGACGGCAGCGGTCCTCACGGCCACACGGGCCCTCGCCGCCCCCACACCCTCGCCGTCGAAGAGCAACGACCCCTGCGACCTGATCCACGGCGCCGCACGCCAGTTCTGCGAGAAGGACAACGGATCGAAAAGCGGCGGACCCTCCAGCCTCACGCCCGACAACCCCCTCGGCTCCACGCTCGACCCCCTCGCCTCCCTGGCCAAGGGCTGTGCCGACGCCGCCTCCTGGACCATCGGCAAGCTCAGTCACGCCGTGAAGGAGACCGCGAACGTCGACTTCACGAACACCAAGTTCCTCCAGCAGTACGCCGTCGTGTTCGCCGCGTCCACCATCCTCACGCTCCTGCTGTGGCTGCTCGCCGTGGCGAAGCGAGCCGTCCGCGGGGTCCCCCTCACCACCGCCATCTCCGAGGCCGTCGGCTTCCTCTGGCTGACCGTCCTCGCCTCCGCCTTCACCCCGCTGATCCTCTACACCGTCGTCTCGGCGACGGACGGCGTCACGGATGTCCTCGCGAAGGCGACCGGCGACCAGACGAACACGTTCTTCGGCACCTTCTCCGGCGCCCTCGGCAAGGGCAACGACATCGGCGGCGGACCGATCATGCTGATCGTCGTCTCCCTGGTCAGCATCCTCGCCGCCGGCGTCCTCTGGCTCGAACTGGTCATCCGCGCCGCCCTGCTCTACGTCGGCGCCCTCCTCGGCACCGTCGTCTACGCCGGCCTGGTGGACAAGAACCTGTGGGGCCACGTCCGCCGCTGGGCCGGCATCATGATCGCCGTGATCCTGGTCAAACCGGTGATCGTCATCGTGCTCGGCCTCGCCGGCGCGCTCTCCGGCGACAGCGGCCCGGACGCCTTCTCCGCCGTCGTCTCCGGCCTCGCCATCATCCTGCTCGCGATCTTCGCCAGCGCGATGATCTACCGCTTCGTGCCCGGCTTCGGCGACGAGATCGCCGGCTCCCGCAACAACCGCATGATGCAGGGCGCCGAGAGCAAGGCCGCCGCCGTCATCAGCTCACCGGCCACCCTGGTCGCCCAGGGCATCAAGACCCACAGCTCCCGCGCCGACAACAACGGAGGGGGCGGCGGCTCCAGCGCCGCCCGCCCCGCCAACCCCGCCTCCGGCGGCGTCGCCGCCCACAGCAGCCGCGGCTCCCAGGGCGGCGGCGGAGCCGTCCCCTCCGCCGCACCCGCGCCGCGCGCGCCCAGCCCGGCCAACACCCCGCACGCCAGCAACACCCGCAACAGCAACCGCTCGGGAGGTGAAGGGCGTTGACGACCGAGTCCCACCTGTCCCATCCGGTCACGCCCCGCCGTACGTATCTGATCGGCCGCGCGCGGCCGAACGCGATCATCGGCAGGAACCGCGAGTCCGGAGAGATCGCGCTGATCGTCGCCGGCGCGTTCCTCGGCATGATGTGCGGCCTCCTCGTCCCGGTCCTGTCCCTGCGCATCGTGCTGCTGACGGGCTTCCCGCTGCTCGCGCTCGCCGCGGTCTACGTGCCGTACAAGCGCCGCACCTTCTACAAGTGGTTCGAGGTCAACCGCTCCTACAAGCGCACCGTCAAGCGCGGCGCCGCCTACCGCTCCACCGCCATGGAGGCCGGCACCCGGCTCGACGGGCGGGAGGTCGAGATCGGCCCGCCGCCCGGCATCGGCCGGATCAACTGGCTCGCCGCGCCCTTCGGACCCGACGAGATCGCCGTACTGCTGCACGCCGACCGCAGGACGGTCACCGCCTGCATCGAGATCGAGGGCCCCGGCGTCGGCCTGCGCGACTCCGAGGACCAGGAAGCCCTCGTCGACCGCTTCGGCACCCTGCTCAAGCACGTCGCCAACGGGGACGGGTTCGTCACCCGGCTGCAGATGCTCGCCCGCACCCTGCCCGCCGACCCCGACGCACACGCCAAGGACGTCGCCGTCCGCGGCGACGACAAGGCCCCGGACTGGCTGTCCCACTCCTACGACCAGCTCCAGTCCATGGTCTCCACCAGCAGCGAGCAGCACCGCGCCTACCTCGTCGCCTGCATGCACTACACCCGCGAACTGGCCGCCGAGGCCCAGGCCATGGCGCGGGCCGCCCGTCCGCAGTCCGGCCGCAAGCTGGACCGGGACGCCGGTCTCGCCGTCGTCATGGCCCGCGAGCTGACCGACATCTGCTCGCGCCTCCAGGAGGCCGACATCCGCGTCCGCCAGCCCCTCGGGCAGGGCAGACTGGCCTCCCTCATCCACTCCATGTACGACCCCGACCACCCCATCGACCACATCCAGGCGATGAGCAAGCGCAACGCCTGGCCGGCCGAGCTGGACGCCATGGAGCCCACCTACCTCCAGGCCAAGACCCGCGAGTCCGCCACCCGCGCCCCCTGGTGCCACGCCACCGCCTGGGTGAAGGAGTGGCCGATGACTCCCGTCGGCGTCAACTTCCTCGCACCGCTGCTCGTCCACACCCCGGACGTCATCCGAACGGTCGCCGTCACGATGGATCTCGAGCCCACCGAGGTAGCCATCGAACGCATGCTGACCGAGAAGACCAACGACGAGGCCGAGGCCTCCCGCGCCGCCAAGATGAACCGCACCGTCGACCCGCGCGACATCGCCGCCAACCACCGGCTCGACCAGCGCGGCGAGGACCTCGCCAGCGGCGCGGCCGGCGTCAACCTGGTCGGCTACATCACCGTCTCCTCCCGCTCCCCGGAGTCCCTCAACCGCGACAAGCGGACGATAAGGGCGTCCGCCGGAAAGTCGTACCTGAAGCTGGAGTGGTGCGACCGAGAGCACCACCGGGCGTTCGTGAACACACTTCCCTTCGCCACCGGCATTCGACGGTAGGGGCTGATGCGCTGATGCGGGACCCGCTGTCCGTCCTCACGGACGCCTTCACGTCCTTCCTGTTCGGGAAGGTCGAGACGACCCGGCTGCCGGTGCGCACCTCCACCGGCCAGGCCCAGGCGGTCTACCTGCCCACCGCCGCGCCCGGCCTCGGCGACTCCGGCGTCATCATCGGCCGCGAGGTCTACTCCGGGAAGGGGTACATCTACGACCCCTTCCAGCTCTACGGCCAGCAGCTCCCGGCCCCGCACTGGCTGGTCCTCGGCGAGTCCGGCAACGGCAAGTCGGCGCTGGAGAAGACCTACGTCCTGCGGCAGCTGCGCTTCAAGGACCGCCAGGTCGTCGTCCTGGACGCCCAGGGCGAGGACGGCGTGGGCGAGTGGAACCTGATCGCGCAGGAGCTGGGGATAACTCCCATCCGCCTCGACCCGACGGCCGCCCTGAACCACGGCATCCGCCTGAACCCGCTGGACCCGTCGATCACCACCACCGGCCAGCTCGCCCTGCTGCGCACCATCATCGAGGTCGCGATGGGCCACGGTCTGGACGAGCGCGCCGGCTTCGCCCTCAAGGTCGCCCACTCCTACGTCAACGAGTCCATCCTCGACCGCCAGCCGGTGCTCACCGACATCGTGGAGCAGCTGCGCCACCCCGAGCCGGAGTCGGCGGAGGCGATGAACGTCGCCATAGACGACGTACGGGCCTGGGGACTCGACGTCGCCCTGGTCCTGGACCGGCTGGTCGACGGTGACCTGCGGGGCATGTTCGACGGTCCCACCACGGTCGGCATCGATCTCGACGCCCCCCTCATCGTCTTCGACCTCTCCCACATCGACCGCAACTCCATCGCCATGCCGATCCTGATGGCGATCGTCGGCGTGTGGCTGGAGCACACCTGGATCCGCCCCGACCGCAAGAAGCGCATCTTCCTGGTCGAGGAAGCCTGGCACATCATCAACAGCCCCTTCGTGGCCCAGCTGTTCCAGCGGCTGCTGAAGTTCGGCCGGCGCCTCGGCCTGTCCTTCGTCGCCGTCGTCCACCACCTCTCGGACGTGGTGGACGGAGCGGCCGCGAAGGAGGCGGCGGCGATCCTCAAGATGGCCTCGACGAGAACGATCTACGCCCAGAAGGCGGACGAGGCCAGAGCGACCGGCCGGGTCCTGGGCCTCCCCCGCTGGGCGATGGAGATCATTCCCACCCTCACTCCCGGCATCGCCGTCTGGGACGTCAACGGCAACGTCCAGGTGGTCAAACACCTGGTCACGGAGACGGAACGGCCGCTGGTCTTCACCGACCGCGCCATGACCGAGTCCTCCAGCGACCTGACGGCCGACGACGCCCTGCGCGCGGCCGAGCTGGAGGCCGAGCAGCGGGCGGCGGCCTTCGTGGAACAGCACCTGGGCGACTCCGAATCGACGGTGGCGTAGAGGGAGAACGAGAGTGAGACCGGACGACCGCCGTGACGACCGTGGCGACCCCCGCCGGGGCGGGCAGGGCGGCATCCCCGACGGCCTGCTGATCGGCATACTCGCCTTCCTCGTCGGCATGACGGTGCTGGTGTGGACGGCGACGGGCCTGTCGGGCCTGTTCTCCCGGGGGACCTGGCCCGACGGCGTCACCTTCACCCGCACCCCGCTGGCCATGCGCCACCTCATCGGCCGGCCGCACGACCTCACCGGCGCCTGGCCGGGCACCCCCGCCTCCCAGCTCTCCGGCTGGGGCCTGTTCTGGGGCCTGCTCATCGGCCAGCTGATGATCCTCCTCGTCCTCGCCCTGTTCGTGATGGGCACGCTGGCGAGGTGGCGGGCGGGCCGGGTGCGCCGGGCGTTCGACCGTGGCGCGGCACAGGGACGCGCGCAGGCCGCGGCACCGGCCGCACAGCCGCGCGAACCGTACGAGGTCCCCGAACCGCGCACCGAACCGAGGCCCGGGCCACAGCAGGAGCCGCCGCCGGAGCCGAGGCCGGGACCGGCGGCGGAGCAGGCGGAGACGGCGGAGCAGGCGGAGACGGCACAGCCGGTGGAGACCGCGCAGCCGGCGGTGCCGATGGAGCGGGTCCCCGTCGGCGGTGGCCGGCCGGGCGGCTGGGAGACCGACCGCCCCGAGGCATCGGTGCGCTACGGACCACCGGCGAGCCGCCACCCGGCCGCCGTGCAGGCCGTGCGCGACGCGGAGGGCCCGGCCCTCGTCGTCACCTCGAACCCGGCCCTCTGGCAGGACACCAAGGACGCCCGGGCCAAGCTCGGCCCCACCCTGCTCTACGATCCCGCCCACCGCTGCGACACCCCGGCCCGGCTGCACTGGTCCCCCACGGCCGGCTGCCAGGACAGGCAGACGGCCCTGGACCGGGCGAAGGCCCTGCTCGCCCCCGTACAGCCCACCGCCAGGATCGACCAGGCGGTCACCGACACCGCGACCACGCTGCTGCGCAGCTACCTGCACGCCGCCGCCCTGGAGTCCCGCACCGTCCGGCACGTCCACCGCTGGTCCCAGGGCACCCAGATCCAGGACGCCGTACGCACCCTGCGCACCCATCCCAAGGCCGCCCCGGGAGCCGCCGGGGAGCTGGAAGCGGCCCTCACCGCATACCCGGAACGCCGGGACATGGCCCAGGAGTTGACCAGCCGGGCGCTGGCCGCCCTCTCCACGGTCAACATCCGCGAGGCTTGCACACCAAACCGAACTGATGCCCTCGCCTTGGATTCCTTCGTCCACGAAGGGGGCACGCTTTATGTGGTCGGTGAATCCATCGAGGACCCCAGGACCAACCCGGGCGCGATGCCCTTCCTGACGGCCCTCGTCTCCAGCGTGGTCGAGCGCGGCCGGCACATGGCCGAACGGTCATCCTCCGGTCGGCTCGACCCACCACTGACCCTGGTCCTGGACGACGTCGCGGCCGTGGCACCCCTGCCCCAACTGCCCGACCTGCTCGCCACCGGAGCCGGCCAGGGCCTGCCCACGCTCGCCCTGCTCCGCTCCCGCGAACAGGCCCGGTCCCGCTGGCCCCACCAGGAGCTGCCGGTCCAGGCCCCGGCCGGACCCCGCGACTAGGGCCTGTTGCGGAAGTGGTCCTCTGCCGTGCGACGCCCGGCGCGCGGCCGCCCTCCGGGCGACGAGGCCACTTTCGCAACAGGCCCTAGGGACGCCGGTCCAGGACGAACTCGAGCTCGTTCTCGGCCTCGTCCTTCACGAAGGACACGGAGACGCCGCTCGGCACGAACCCGGCCTTGCGGTACGCCCCCTGGGCCCGCGCGTTGGCCTCGTGCACCAGCAGCCGCACCCGCTCGGCACCGCGCTCCCAGGCCCAGGTCACACCGGCGTCGAACAGCGCCTTGACCAGCCCGGTCCCGCGCTGCTGCGGCCGTACGTACACCCCGACCAGGTGCCCCTGGCGGCGCTCCACCGGGTACCCGGCCCAGTCCTCGGTGCCGGCCTCCTCGATGAGGACGGTGACGGACCCGGCCCAGGTGCCGTCCGGCGCCTCGGCGATGAACTGCCGGGCCCCGCTGGGCTCCTCCGCGGACCGCTGGGCGCGCTCCCGGTAGAACGAGTCCGGCCGGGCCACGGCGTCCTCGTAGGTCTCGAGGAACGCCATGGGCGCGGCCGGGTCCCGCAGCGCGTCCAGCCGGAGTTGCTTCACGGCGGCCCACTCGTCGGGGCGTATCGGACGGACGACGTGGCCTTCGCCGGTCTGAGTGCTCATGCAGTCACGGTAGCGGCGGCCCGGCGGCGGCTCATCCGATATAAGCCGCGGTAGCCCGCGGTTGTCAGTGGCGGCCCCTACGGTGGGCGCATGACCACGCTTCCCGATCGCCCGCACACCGCACTGCTCATCATCGACGTCCAGAACGGCGTCGTGGCGGACGCCCACGACCGCGACGGCGTCATCGCCAACATCGACGCCCTGGTCGGCAGGGCCCGCTCGGCGCACGTGCCGGTCGTCTGGGTCCAGCACTCCGACGCGTCACTGGCCCGGGGCACCGAGCCCTGGGAGTACGTGCCGGAACTCAAGCGCCAGGACGACGAGCCCCTGGTGCACAAGGCGTACCCGGACTCCTTCGAGGACACCGACCTGGAGGCCGTGCTGGCGGAGCGCAAGGTGGGCCGGCTCGTCGTCGCGGGCGCCCAGACGGACATCTGCATCCGCTCGACCCTGCACGGAGCCGTCGTCCGCGGCTATGACGCGACGCTGGTCGCCGACGCCCACACCACGGAGGACCTGACCGAGTACGGCGCTCCCGCCCCGGCCCAGGTGATCGCCCACACCAACCTGTACTGGGAGGGGCACCGGGCCCCCGGCCGGCAGGGCGGGATCGTGAACACGGCGGAGGTGGCGTTCTAGCAGCCGACCTCGGGCCGCCGACCGGCGGCCCGAGACAGCCGACACGGAAACGCGAAAAAGCCCCAACTCACGGGTTGTACCCGGAGTTGGGGCTTTTTCTCAAAAGGAGTTCGGCGGTGTCCTACTCTCCCACAGGGTCCCCCCTGCAGTACCATCGGCGCTGTGAGGCTTAGCTTCCGGGTTCGGAATGTAACCGGGCGTTTCCCTCACGCTATGACCACCGAAACACTATGAAACTGTTGAACTATGCCGCACCACGCTCTGTGGAACGTGGGGCTGTTCGTGGTTTCAGAACCAACACAGTGGACGCGAGCAACTGAGGACAAGCCCTCGGCCTATTAGTACCGGTCACCTCCACCAGTTACCTGGCTTCCAGATCCGGCCTATCAACCCAG
>NZ_JAJSZC010000013.1:0-67491 GCF_036815105.1 Streptomyces sp. IBSBF 3136 | reverse complement strand
ACCACCAGCAGGGTCTCGCCGCGGGGCCGGCGGGGCTTCCGTGACCGGCTGTCGCGGCTGGCGGAGATCCTGACGGCGCCGCCGGCCGCCCCCTGGTGACCTTCGCCCGCCCGGAAAAGGAGTTGCCCGGCACCGGGGTCGAGCGGACCATGCTGCGGTGCCCGCACTCCTGCCCGACCTCGCGCCCTGGAAAGCCTCCGCCGACTTCCGCAGGCTGTGGGCCTCGGGCCTGATCAGCAACTTCGGCAGCTTCCTGACCTTCGTCGCGCTGCCGGTGCAGCTGAAGGACCTGACCGGCTCGGCGGCGGCCGTGGGCGCCGTCGGCGCGGTGGAACTGGTCCCGCTGATCGTCTTCGGGCTGTACGGCGGCGCGCTCGCCGACGCCCTGGACAAGCGGCGGCTGATCGTGTGGACGGAGGCAGGCCAGGGCCTGCTCAGCGCCGCCCTGCTGGTCAACGCGCTGCTCCCGGGTCCGGCCGTGTGGCCGCTGTACGTGGTGGCGGCGCTCTCCTCCGCGCTGGTGTCGGTCCAGCGGCCCGCGCTGGACTCGCTGCTGCCGCGGATCGTGGCCCACGAGCACCTGCCCGCGGCGGCCTCCCTGAACTCGTTCCGCTGGACCGTGGGCGGGGTGGCCGGTCCGGCGGTCGCGGGCGTGGTCGTCGCCTACGCGGGCCTGGGCTGGGCGTACGCCGCCGACCTGCTGACCTTCGCCGTGTCGCTGGCGTTCGTCGTCCGCATCGCGCCCTCCCCCGCCTCCCACGAGGCGGCCAGGCCGGACCTGCGGGCCGTCGTGGAGGGCGCCCGCTACGCCTGGAGCCGCAAGGAGCTCCTCGGCACCTACGCGGTCGACCTCGCGGCGATGTTCCTGGCCATGCCGCTGGCCGTGCTGCCGTTCCTCGCCGACGAGCTGCACGCCGAGTGGTCGCTGGGCCTGATGTACGCGACCTTCCCGCTGGGCGCGCTGCTGGTCAGCGTGACGAGCGGCTGGACCTCGCGGGTGCACCGGCACGGCCGCGCGGTGGTGCTCTCGGCCGCGCTGTGGGGCCTCGCGGTCACCGCCGCGGGCCTGGCCGGCGACGTCTGGCTGGTGCTGCTGCTCCTGACCGTGGCCGGCGCCTGCGACATGGTCAGCGGGATCTTCCGGGGCGCGATGTGGAACCAGACGATCCCCGACGAGCTGCGCGGCCGGCTCGCCGGCATCGAGCTGCTGTCCTACTCGGTGGGGCCGCAACTGGGCCAGGTCCGCTCCGGCGGGGTCGCCGCCTGGGCGGGCGTGCGGACGTCCGTGTGGTCGGGCGGGGCGCTCTGCGCGGGCGCGATGGGGCTGCTCGCCCTGTGCCTGCCCGGGCTGATGGCCTACGACGCCCGGACCAACGTGCACGCGGTGCGGCTGCGCGAGCAGCGCGCCGCCACCGCGCCCACGCGGGTGTGATCAGTCCTCGCCGGGGTCCCGGCCGCCCCCCTGTGCGTCGTGCCAGCGGGGGTCGGTCTCCCACTCGAGGTTGCGCTCCTGGGCGGTCTCCATCGCGCGCTGCGCCTCCTGCGGGCTCGCGTAGGGACCGAAGCGGTCCTTGCCCGGGCAGTCCGGGCCCTCCTCGACCTTCTTGTGCTCCAGGCAGTAGTACCACTCGCCCGGTTTACCGACGGTGCGCTTCTTGAACAGGGCCATGAACAGCTCCTCTCGCCATCGACATGTTCCCCCGAGCCCGCTGGTTAGACTCGCTGACATGTCCGCCCAGTCGCTGCTCGTACCAGGGGAACTCTCCCCCACCCGCCCGGTACCCGGGAACATCCGCCGCCCCGAGTACGTCGGCAAGCCCGCGCCGACGCCGTACACCGGCCCGGAGGTGCAGACCCCGGAGACCATCGAGGCGATGCGGGTCGCCGGCCGCATCGCCGCGCAGGCGATGGAGGAGGCCGCGAAGATCATCGCGCCCGGTGTCACCACGGACCAGCTGGACCGGGTCGCCCACGCGTACATGTGCGACCACGGCGCCTACCCGTCCACGCTCGGCTACCGCGGCTTCCCGAAGTCGCTGTGCACCTCGGTCAACGAGGTCATCTGCCACGGCATCCCGGACTCGACGGTCCTCAGGGACGGCGACATCGTCAACCTGGACGTCACGGCGTACATCGGCGGGGTGCACGGCGACAACAACGCCACCTACCTGGTGGGTGACGTGGACGAGGAGTCCCGGCTGCTGGTCGAGCGGACCCGGGAGTCCCTGAACCGGGCGATCAAGGCGGTCAGGCCGGGCCGGCAGATCAACGTCATCGGCCGGGTCATCGAGTCCTACGCCAAGCGGTTCGGCTACGGAGTGGTCCGTGACTTCACGGGGCACGGCATCAGCTCCTCCTTCCACTCCGGCCTGATCATCCCGCACTACGACAGCCCGCACGCGACGACCGTGATGCAGCCGGGGATGACGTTCACGATCGAGCCGATGCTGACGCTGGGCACGTACGAGTACGACATGTGGGACGACGGCTGGACGGTCGTGACCAAGGACCGCAAGCGGACGGCCCAGTTCGAGCACACGCTGGTCGTGACGGAGACCGGGGCGGAGATCCTCACCCTGCCGTGACGGCCCGCCGCCCGTCCTGCCGAAGCCCGCCCCGGCGTCCGGGGCGGGCTTCTCGCGCGTCCGGGGCGGCTTCGGCGCTTGCGGGGCGGGCTTCGGCGCTTGTGGGGCGACCTCCTGATGTTTTTCCGACAGCTTGTCGGTAAAGTTACCGACAGAAGGTCGGCAAACCGGTCGGCAAACCGAGGAGAGTCCATGGAGTCGTTCTCGACCGTCATCCGCGCGGCGTCCCACGAGCAGCATGTGGAGGCGGAGACCTCGACGTTCATGAGCGACCTGCTCGGCGGCCGGCTCGGCGTGGCCGCGTTCGCCCGCTACACCGAGCAGCTGTGGTTCGTCTACGAGGCGCTGGAGAGTGCCGCCGGGCGGCTGGCGGCGGACCCGGTGGCCGGGCCCTTCGTCCGGCCGGAGCTGCTGCGGCTGCCCGCGCTGGAGCGGGACCTGGCGCACCTGCGGGGTCCCGGGTGGCGCTCGACGCTGTCCGCCCTTCCCGCGACCCGGGCGTACGCCGACCGGGTCAGGGAGTGCGCCGAGGGCTGGCCCGGCGGTTACGTCGCCCACCACTACACCCGCTATCTGGGCGACCTCTCCGGCGGCCAGGTCATCCGGGACCGCGCGGAGCGCACCTGGGGCTTCGCCCGCAAGGGCGACGGCGTCCGCTTCTACGTCTTCGAGGACATCGCCAACCCGGCCGCGTTCAAGCGCGGTTACCGCGAGCTGCTGGACGCCGTGGCCGCGGACGAGCTGGAGCGGCAGCGGATCGTGGCGGAGTGCCGGCGGGCGTTCGAGCTGAACACCGGGGTCTTCCGGGCCCTCGGCGCGCAGTTCCCGCTGAGCGCCTGAGAGATGCCCAGCTCACGGCCTTGTGCAACACCCCTCAGCGCTCCAGCAGCACCCGTCCGCCGACCTCCACCCAGCCGTGCGGCTGCGGAGCGGTCAGAATCTGCGAGCCCCTGCCCTGGGTGATGTTCAGGGCGCGGCCCAGCCGGTCGGTGAGGAGCAGCGCCGCCGCGCCGGTCGCCTCGTCCTCCTCGATCCCGTCGTCGCGACCGGGGAAGGCCCGGGCGCGGACCCGGCCGGCCGCCTCGTCCTCCCAGGCCCAGGCGTAGATCCACTCTCCGGGCGGGGGGACGGTGAGGGCTTCGACCTCGGCGGCGGTGGCGTACTGGCGCAGGGTGCGCGGCGGGACCCACTCCGTGCGGGCCTCGATCCAGCTGAACTCGCCGTCGAGGCGGGCGCCCACCTCCCCGGCGGGCGTGACCAGTTCGGGCACGTCCAGCAGCCAGGCGGTGCCCACGCAGGGGTGGCCGGCGAAGGGCAGGCGCAGGGTGGGCGTGTAGATGTCGATCACTCCGCGCTCGGGGTCGTCCACGAACACGGTCTCGCTGAACCCGAGTTTCGCGGCGAGCTCCTGCCGGTCGCCCCGCTCGGGCAGCACCGAGCCGTCCCGCACGACGCCGAGTTCATTGCCGTAGCCGCCGTTCGGCGCGCAGAAGACGCGGAGTACGTCGTAATCAGTCACTCCGGAATTGAAACACCGCCGCCGGGCAGGCTCCCGCCGGGCGGGGGCGCCGCCGGGGAGCGGCCGGGAGCGCGGTGAGAGCTGAATCACGACCCCGCGGGTAGCACTGAGGTAAGCCTCATGTAAGTTAGGGCAGCCTCACCACACCGGATCCGCTGGGAGCCTGCATGCGAGCCGTCCGACTGTCCGTCACCGCCGCCACCGCCGTGGCCGCCCTGACCGCCCTCTCGGCCTGCACCGCGAAGAGCGACGCCGCCGACGGCGACGCGATCCAGGTCACGGCGGCCGACGCCAGGTGCGAGACCTCCACCAAGTCGGTGCCGGCCGGGCACGTCACGCTGAAGATAGAGAACAAGGGCTCCAAGGCCACCGAGGTCGAGATCCTGTTCCCGGACGACCGGATCGTCTCCGAGAAGGAGAACATCGGCCCCGGCACCAAGTACACGCTGACCGCCGAGGTGAAGGCCGGCTCGTACGAGATCGCCTGCCGCCCCGGCATGAAGGGCCGCGGCGTCCGGCAGAAGCTCACCGTGACCGGCGGCGGCACGACCGCCGAGCGTGACCCGCGGCTCGACAAGGCCGTCGCCGACTACCGGCAGTACGCGCAGGACCAGGCCGACCGGACGCTGCCGCTCGTCGGGACCTTCGTGAAGGCCGTCAAGGACGGCGACCTGGAGGCCGCCAAGAAGGCGTACGCGCCCTCGCGCCTCGGCTGGGAGCGCACCGAGCCGGTCGCCGAGTCCTTCGGCGACATCGACCCCAAGGTCGACGTCCGCGAGGACGGCCTGGAGGACGGCCAGAAGTGGACCGGCTGGCACCGCCTGGAGAAGGCCCTGTGGGCCGACAAGAAGATCGGCGCCGAGGAGAAGACCCTCGCCGACCAGCTGGTGACCGACCTGAAGGACTGGCAGGAGCGGGTCGGCAAGGCCGAGATCACCCCCTCCTCCATGGCCAACGGCGCCAAGGAACTGCTCGACGAGGTCGCCACCGGCAAGGTCACCGGTGAGGAGGAGCGCTACTCGCACACCGACCTGGTCGACTTCAAGGGCAACGTCGAGGGCGCGCAGAAGGCGTACGAGCTGCTCAAGCCGGTCGCCGCGAAGAACGACCCGGCGCTGGCCAAGGAGCTGGACAAGCAGTTCGCCGCGCTGGACACGCTGCTCGACAAGTACCGCTCCGGCAAGGACTCCTACGACTTCGTCTCCTACGACAAGCTCACCGGGGACCAGACCAAGGAGCTGTCGGACGCGGTCAACGCCCTCGCGGAGCCGCTGTCCAAGCTCGCCGCCGCGGTCGTGAAGTAGGAAGGACGGGCATGACCGACACCCAGGAGACCGCCGCCGCGTCTCCCGCCGTCTCCCCCTCCCGCCGCGCGCTGATCGGCTGGGGCGGTGCCGGCCTCGCGCTCGGCGCCGTCGCGGCCGGCGGTGCCGTGGCGGCGACCCGGGCCGGCGACGACGCGGCCCCCTCCGCCGCCGCGGGCGGCGCCGTCCCGTTCCACGGCGCCCACCAGGCGGGCATCGCCACCCCGGTGCAGGACCGGCTGCACTTCGCCGCGTTCGACGTGAAGACCGACGACCGCGCCGAGTTCGTGCGGATGCTGAAGGACTGGACGGCGGCCGCCCGCCGGATGACCGCCGGACACGCGGTCGGCGAGGGCGCGTACGGCGGACTGGCCGAGGCACCCCCGGACGACACCGGTGAGGCGCTGGGTCTCAGCCCCTCGCGGCTGACGCTGACCATCGGGTTCGGACCGTCCCTGTTCGAGCGGTTCGGGCTGGCCGACAAGCGGCCCGAAGCCCTGGTCGACCTGCCCACGTTCGCGGGCGACAACCTCGACCGGACCCGTACCGGCGGCGACCTGTGCATCCAGGCCTGCGCGGACGACCCCCAGGTCGCCGTGCACGCCATTCGCAACCTGGCCCGCATCGGCTTCGGCAAGGTCGCCATCCGCTGGTCCCAGCTCGGCTTCGGCAAGACGTCCTCCACCACCCCGGACGCCCAGACGCCCCGCAACCTCATGGGCTTCAAGGACGGCACCCGCAACATCGCGGGCACCGAGCCGGACCGGCTGAAGAAGTTCGTGTGGGTCGGCGACGGCGACGGCGGCAAGGGCGACTCCTGGATGACCGGCGGGTCCTACCTGGTCGCCCGCCGCATCCGGATGAACATCGAGACCTGGGACCGGACCTCGCTGCAGGAGCAGGAGGACGTCTTCGGCCGCGACAAGGGCGAGGGCGCCCCGGTCGGCCGGGCCAAGGAGCACGACGAGCCCTTCCTGAAGGCGATGAAGCCCGACGCCCACGTCCGGCTCGCGCACCCCGACTCCAACAACGGGATCACGATCCTGCGCCGGGGCTACTCCTTCACGGACGGCACGGACGGCCTCGGCCGCCTCGACGCCGGCCTGTTCTTCCTGGCCTACCAGCGCGACGTGCGCAAGGGGTTCATCCCGCTGCAGCGGCGACTGTCGTCGAAAGACGCGCTCAACGAGTACATCCAGCACGTGGGTTCGGCGGTCTTCGCGGTCCCGCCCGGCGTCCGGGACAAGGACGACTGGTGGGGCCGGACGCTGTTCTCCGAGGAGGCGTAGCCCGTGTTCTCCAACTACCTGATCGGCCTGCGCGAGGGCCTGGAAGCCAGCCTCGTCGTCTGCATCCTGATCGCCTACCTGGTCAAGACCGGCCGCAGGGACGCCCTGAAGCCGATCTGGATCGGCATCGCCGTCGCCGTCGCCATCGCGATGGGCTTCGGCTGTGCCCTGGAGTTCGGCTCCCAGGAGCTGACGTTCGAGGCGCAGGAGGCGCTCGGCGGCTCGCTGTCCGTCATCGCCGTCGGCCTGGTGACCTGGATGGTGTTCTGGATGCGGCGCACCGCCCGGCACCTGAGGTCCGAGCTGCACGGCAAGCTGGACGCGGCCCTCGCCATGGGCACGGGCGCGTTGGTCGCCACCGCGTTCCTGGCCGTCGGCCGGGAGGGCCTGGAGACCGCCCTGTTCGTGTGGGCCTCGGTGCACGCCGCCTCCGACGGCACCCCGCGCCCGCTGGTCGGTGTGGCCCTCGGCCTGGCCACGGCGGTCCTGCTGGGCTGGCTGTTCTACCGCGGCGCCCTGAAGATCAACCTGGCCAAGTTCTTCACCTGGACCGGCGGGATGCTGGTGGTGGTCGCGGCGGGAGTGCTGGCGTACGGCTTCCACGACCTCCAGGAGGCCGGCTGGATCCCGGGCATCTCCCACCTGGCCTTCGACATCAGCGACACGATTCCGCCGGACAGCTGGTACGGCACCCTGCTCAAGGGCGTCTTCAACTTCCAGCCCGACCCGACCGTCGTGCAGCTGACGGTGTGGGCCCTCTACCTGGTGCCGACCCTGGCCGTCTTCCTGGCCACGCCCGAGTTCCTCGCCCGGATCCGGGGCGGCCGGAAGAGCGCGGCCGCCCCGGTGGCCGAGGAGCGGGTCCCGGCCGCCGAGTGACGGCGGGAGCCGACGGTACCGAGTGCGTGAACCGGCCACCCGCGCGTGTCCCCGTCCCGGTAGGGTTCGCCTCCGGAAAGGGGAGGGTGAAGGCACTTCATGAGCAGGGATCGCGGTCGTCGTGGACTTCGTCGGCGTGACCGGAACGCACTCATAGCGGCCTCGCTGGCCGCCTTGTCGATGACGGCGAGCGGCTGCGTGGTGGTGCACGGGGAACGCGAGGTGCTCCCCACCGCCACCCGCGCCGAGGCCGCCAAGGCGCTCGTCCGGTTCACGGACGCCTACAACAGGGCCGACAAGGCCTACGACCGCTCCCTGGACGCGGGGCAGGTCACCGGCGCCCTCGCCGACATCGACGGGGCCCGGCTGAAGGCCGGGCACGCCAACAGCCCCTCCGGCAACCCCCGTCACACCCAGCTGGAGCTGACGGACGCGCACTTCACCATCCCCGCGAAGGCCGGCTGGCCCCGTTGGTTCGTCGCGGACGCCAAGGGCAACCTGGGGGGCGGCGCCCGCTGGCTGATGGTGTTCACCCGCCACGGCCTCGGCGAGGAGTGGAAGGTCGCCTACCTCACGCTGGTGGCGCCCGGCACCGTACCGGAGTTCAGGAAGGACGCGGACGGGTTCGCCGAGACCGTCCCCGCGGACTCCCCCGGCCTCGCCGTGCCGCCCGCCGGTCTGAGCAAGGCCTACGCGCGTTATCTGCAGGACGGCGGGAAGACCTTCGCGGACGGCCGGAGCACCAGCGGGCTGCGCGCGGACCGTGCGAAGCGGGCGAAGAAGCCGGGCCTGGTGCGGCAGTACATCGACGAGCCGCTGACCCGGGGCGACTACGCGCCGCTCGCGCTGCGCACGGCGGACGGCGGGGCGCTGGTGTTCTTCACCACGCACCACTTCGAGAAGCAGACCGCCGCCGCGGGCACCTCCGTGCCGATCCCGAACAAGGACGTGCGGGCCCTGACCAAGGGCGAGGTCAAGCAGTCGCTGACGCTGGAGATCGTCTCCAACGAGGCCGCCCGCGTCCCGGCGGGCAGCGGCCCGGTGTCGATCCTGGGCCAGGTGCGGGGGCTGACGGCCGCGCAGGGCGAGTAGGCCGGCCCGGGCTCGTGCGGGCCGCCGCGCTACTCAGTGACGCGGCGGCCAGGCCGCGCCGGTCCGGCCGGCCTCGGTGCCGACGTGCCGGGCGCAGGCGTCCGTGAGCGCCTCCAGCAGGCTCAGCGGATCGGGCAGCGGCTGCTCCGGGCCGCGCACCCAGTGCACCCCGCGGTCCTCACCCGGCAGCCGGGCCGGCGGTACGAGGACGTAGGAGCCGCGGCAGTGCCAGCGCAGCCCCGGGTGCTCGTCCATGGTCTCGGGGTGGCAGTCCAGCTCGCAGGGCCACCACTCGTCCTCGTCCTCGGGGGTGCCGCGGGTGAGGGTGAAGAACAGCATGCGGCCGTCGTCGCTCTCGGCGACCGGACCGACCTCGACGCCGGCCCCGAGCAGCTGCTCCAGCGCCTCCCGGCCGGCCTCCAGGGGCACGTCCAGTACGTCGTGCGTCATGCCGGTCGCGGTGATGAAGTTGGCCTCCGGCTGGTGCCGGGCCCAGCGCTCGACCTGCGCGCGGTCCGTCGTTGACTGGGTCTGCCAGGCGAACGACACCGGGTGCCGGGCCGGGGTGGGACAGCCGACGCGGTCGCAGGAGCAGCCGTAGCCCGATCCGGGATGCGCGGCGGGCGCCAGGGGCAGTCCGGCCGCGGCGGCGGAGAGCAGCAGTGCCTCGCGGTCGCCGGCGTCGGCGGCGGTCTCCTTCGGGCGGCGGCCGAGCAGCCACTGGGAGAGTCTGCCCTGCCGGCCGGGCCGGCCGCCGAACGTCGCGCTCATCTATCCCCTCGCCTCGCCGTGGTCGCCTCGCTGTGGTGCCGCCAGCATGCCCTATCGTCCCACCTTCCTCTTGTTCGGGGTGCCTGTGGGGCAATCCGGGCGATGCGGGCGAGACGTGCCTCACAGACCGGGCGGCCCGGGCGGCCGGTCAGCGCGGGGCGATGCCGTGCAGCGCGTAGTCGACCAGCGTGTCCGTGTACTCGTACGAGATCGGGCCGGTGCGCTGCAGCCAGCGCTGGGCGAGCGGGGAGACGAACAGCTCCAGGGCGATGCGCGGATCGACGTCGGGGCGTACCGCTCCGGTGGCCTGCGCGGAGCGCAGCCGGCGGACGTAGAGCCTGAGCCGGGGTTCGAGGAGCTTGGTGACGAACTCGCGGCCGACCTGCTCGTTGACCAGGCCCTCGGCGGCCAGGGAACGGGCGGGCACCTCGAAGCGCGGGTCGAGGAGTTCGTCGACCGTGGCCCGCAGCACCGTCTTGAGGTCGGCGGCGAGGTCGCCCGTGTCGGGGATGGCGGCCGCCTCCTGCCCGGCCGTCCGCGCCATCTGCTCGCCGAGGTCGAGGAAGGCCTCCAGCAGGACGTCCGCCTTGGACCCCCACCACCGGTAGATGGTCTGTTTGCCGACCCCGGCCCGGGCGGCGATCCCCTCGACGGTGGTCCTGGGGTATCCGGCCTCGGCGACCAGGGCGAGGGCGGCGGCGTAGATCGCCCGCCGGGACCTCTCGCTGCGGCGGGTGGCGTCGGGGGCGGGCTTCTTGACCATGGGGGTGACGCTAACAAGCGCGCCGGTCAGGCGGGCGCGTCCGGCGGCGGCCAGGGGTCGCCCCAGTCGGCGTCCCGGGCGGCCCGGTAGAGGCCGCCGTGGCGCTTGGTGACCGTCGTACGGCTCAGCCGCTCGTCGCTCTCGCACAGGTCGAGGAGCACCTGGCCCTTGCGGATCTGCGGGCGCCGCACGACCCGGGCGGGGGCCGGTGCCACGGGCAGCCGGGTGGCGGCGACGTAGCTGAACTTCTCGTCCTCGTAGGCCAGGGAGCCGCCCTTGACCTGGCGGTGCAGGGAGGAGCGGCTGACCCGGGCGGAGAAGTGGCACCAGTCGGTGCCGGGGGCGATGGGGCAGGCGGCGCTGTGCGGGCAGGGGGCGGCGACCCGGAACCCGGCCTCGACCAGCCGGTCGCGGGCCTCGATGACCCGGGCGTAACCGGCGGGGGTGCCGGCCTCCACGATCACGACCGACCGGGCGGCCGCCGCCGCGGTGTCGACGAGGGCGGCGCGGTCGGCCTCGGCGAGTTCGTTGAGGACGTACGACACCGTCACGAGGTCGGTCGGTTCCAGGGTGAGCGCGGTGCCGATCCGGGCCCGCTGCCAGCGGGCGTGCCGCAGGGCCGGGTTGGCTGCGGCGATCTCCCGGCCGAGGGCGAGCGCGGGTTCGGCCCAGTCCAGCACGGTGACGTCGCGTCCGCCGGGCCAGGTCTCCGTGACGGCCCAGGTGGCGGCGCCGGTACCGCCGCCGACGTCGACATGGCCGGCGGGCGTCCACCCGGGCACGGCCTGCGCGAACGCCTCCAGCGCGGAGCGGACCGCCTCGAAGGTGGCCGGCATGCGGTAGGCGGCGTAGGCGGCGACGTCGGCGCGGTCGCGGAGGATCGGGGCGTGGGTGGGGGTGTCGCCCCGGTACTTGGCGATCAGCCGTTCCACGGCTGAGGCGGCCTGGCTGGGCGGAAGACCGGCGAGCAGCTCCGCGAGGGTGCCGCGGAGGGTGTCGGCCGGCGATGCGGGGGCGTTCACCTGGCGATTGTATGGCTGGGGGCTCCGTCCCCCGGACCGCTTCGTCCCCGGACGGCTCCGGCTCCCGAGCCCCCGAGCCCCCGGCCCCCGGTTCTCCGGCCGGGGCTCAGATCACCGCTCGTGCCAGGTAGGTGGCGAGGTCGGCCCTCGGTCGGCTGTCGGGGGCCCGGCGCCGGGGGTGGACCGTGTTGGCGAGCAGGACCAGGAAGGTGTCCGTCGCCGGGTCCAGGACCAGGGAGGTGCCGGTGAAGCCGGTGTGCCCCGCCGCGCCCCGGCCCGCGAGTTCGCCCATGAACCACGGCTGGTCCACGGCGAAGCCCAGGCCGGGCGGGGCCAGCAGGAGTTCCACGAAGTCGGGACCGAGGACGCGGGCGGGCCCGTAGCCGCCGCCGGCCAGCAGGGTGCGGGCGAAGACCGCGAGGTCGTGCGCGGTGGAGAAGAGGCCGGCGTGGCCCGCCACGCCGCCGAGCGACCAGGCGTTCTCGTCGTGGACCTCGCCGCGCAGCATCCCCCGGTCCGCCTTGGCCCACGGCCGCCGCTGGTCCTCGGTGGCCGCGGCGCCGGGGCAGGGGCCGAAGGCGGTGGCCGTCATGCCGAGCGGGCGGGTGATGCCGTCCGCGATCAGCACGTCGAGGGTGCGGCCGGTGATCCGCTCCAGCACGAACTGGAGCAGCAGCATGTTCAGGTCCGAGTAGAGGTGGGTGCCGGGCGCGGCGACGGGTGCCTCGGTGCGCAGCAGGGCGAGCCGGGCGGCGTCGTCCGGGCAGTCGTACAGCGGGAGTTCGGGGCGCAGTCCGGAGGTGTGGGTGAGCAGCTGCCGTACGGTGATGCCGTGTTCGGCGGCCGCGGTGAACTCGGGCAGGTAGGCGCCGACGCGGGCGTCCATGCCGAGGGTGCCGCGCTCGATCTGCTGCACGGCGGCGACGGACGTGAACAGCTTGGTGAGGGAGGCCAGGTCGAAGGGGGTGTCGACGGTGACCGGCACCCGCTCGGCGGGCGGCAGTTCGACGCCGGTGCCGGTGTCGGGGTCGTAGCGGGCGTGGCGGACGGCCCAGCCGGACGTCTCGGCGACGGCGATCACCGGGCCGCGCCCGGCCAGCGCGACAGCACCGGCGGCCCAGGGGCGCGCGCCGGCGGTGAGGGCGTGCACCTCGTCGGCCAGGTGCCGGAGTTGGACGGGGTCGAGCCCGGCGCGCTCGGGTGTGCCGGCGCGCAGTCGCGGTGCGCTCAGTTCTGGTCTCCCTCCGACCCCGCACGGGTGTTCCAAGGACGGCACATTCCCACGAAGCAGGCCGCCGCGACCAGTGCGCCCGCCAGTTGGACGATCGCCATGGGCACGGCCGTGTGCTCTCCGGCGACGCCGACGAGCGGGGAGGCCACCGCTCCGACGAGGAAGGAGGAGGTGCCGAGCAGGGCGGAGGCGGAGCCGGCGGCCTGCCGGGTGCGCAGCAGGGCGAGCGACTGGGCGTTGGGCAGGGTGATGCCCATCGCGGACATCAGGGCGAACAGGGCGGCCGCGACCGGGGCGAGGCCGACCTCGCCGAACACGCCGCAGGCCATCAGCAGCAGGGCGGTCGCGGCGAGCACGGTCACCGCGAGCCCGGCGGCGAGCACCTTGTCCAGGCTGACCCGGCCCACCAGCACCTTGCCGTTGATCTGCCCCGCGATCACCAGGCCGACCGAGTTGAGGCCGAACAGCAGGCTGAACGTCTGCGGGGAGGCGCCGTAGATCTCCTGGATCACGAACGGGGAGGCGCTGATGTAGGCGAACAGCGCGGCGAAGGCGAAGCCGCCGGCCAGCAGGTAGCCGGTGAAGGGGAGGTCGGCGAGCAGGCCGCGCATGGCGCGCAGGGCCTCGCCCACTCCCCCGCCGTGCCGCCGGGCGGGCGGCAGGGTCTCGGGCAGCCGCAGCCAGACGACGACGGCGAGCACGGCGCCGACGACGGTGAGGGCGCCGAACACGCCCCGCCAGTCCGTCACCCTGAGGATCTGCCCGCCGATGAGCGGGGCCACGATCGGCGCGACCCCGGATATCAGCATCAGGGTGGAGAAGAAGCGGGCCATGGCGACGCCGTCGTACAGGTCGCGTACGACGGCCCGCGCGATGACGATGCCGGCCGCGCCCGCGAGGCCCTGCGCCAGCCGGAGGGCGACCAGTGCCTCGACGTTCGGGGCCACCGCGCACAGGGCGGTGGCGAGGAGGTAGAGGGCGAGGCCGGCCAGCAGCGGACGGCGGCGGCCCCAGCGGTCGCTCATCGGCCCGACGACGAGCTGCCCGAGCGCCATGCCGGCCAGGCAGGCGGTGAGGGTGAGCTGCACCGTCGCGGCGGGGGCGTGCAGCGTGCGGGTGACCTCCGGCAGGGACGGGAGGTACATGTCCATGGCGAGCGGGGGTGTGGCGGTGAGGCCGCCGAGGACCAGGGTGACGAGCAGGCCGGTGCGCCGGGCGGTGGCCGGGGGCGGTGCGGTGGTGGGCTGCTGCTCCGTCTCCGGTGCCGGTGCCGCCCCGTGCTCGGGCATGGGTCCCTCCCTCTCGTACTGACCGGCACCTATGCTCTCAGCTCGTACACAGTGCCGAGGCACATACGGACGAGGGCGGGGCGGGGCGGGATGGCGGAGCAGAGCGTGCGGTGGGGAATCCTGGCGACGGGCGGCATCGCGGCGGCCTTCGCGGCGGACCTGGTGGATCTGCCGGACGCGGAGATCGTGGCGGTGGGCTCGCGCAGCCGCGAGTCGGCGGAGGCGTTCGCCGAGCGGTTCGGGGTGACGCGCGCCTACGGCGACTGGGAGTCCCTGGCCGCCGACGCGGACATCGACGTCGTGTACGTGGCGACGCCGCACGTGGCGCACCGGGCGGCGGCCGGGCTGTGCCTCACGGCGGGCCGGAACGTGCTGTGCGAGAAGGCGTTCACGCTGAATCTGCGCGAGGCCGAGGAACTGGTGGCACTGGCCAAGGAGCACGACCGCTTCCTGATGGAGGCGATGTGGATGTACTGCAACCCGCTGGTGCGGCGGCTGAAGGCGCTGGTGCTGGACGGGGCGCTCGGCGACGTGCGCTCGGTGCAGGCCGATTTCGGGCTGGCCGGTCCGTTCCCGCCGGCGCACCGGCTGCGGGACCCCGGGCTCGGCGGCGGCGCGCTGCTCGACCTCGGGGTGTACCCGGTGTCCTTCGCGCAGTTGCTGCTGGGCGAGCCGGACGAGGTGTCCGCGCGGGCGGTGCTCTCGGCGGAGGGCGTCGACCTCCAGACGGGTGCGCTGCTGTCCTGGGAGAGCGGGGCGCTGGCCTCGGTGCACTGCTCCATCGTGGGCGGTACGGCGGTCACCGCGTCGGTCACCGGTTCGCGCGGCCGGATCGACGTCCCCTCGGGTTTCTTCCATCCCGACCGCTTCGTGCTGCACCGCGACGGGCGCGAGCCCGAGGAGTTCACCGCCGCGCCGGGCGACGGCCCGCGCACCAGCCTGCGGCACGAGGCGCGGGAGGTCATGCGGGCGCTGCGCGCGGGCGAGAGGGAGTCGCCGCTGGTGCCGCTGGACGGCACCCTCGCGGTGATGCGCACGCTGGACACGATCCGGGATCGGATCGGGGTGCGGTACCCCGGGGAGGACGCGGTGGCCGCCGCCGTGGTCGCCGGGCGGCCGTAGCGGGCAGCCGTAGCCGTATGGCGGACACCTGATTCCGCATGGCGGACTTCCGGCCTACGCTGCGGTGCCATGACTGACAGGGAATCGAAGATCGCGGTGGTGACCGGCGCCGGCTCCGGGATCGGGCGGGCCGTGGCCGTGGAGCTGCTGCGCGGCGGCTGGTCGGTGGCGCTGGCCGGCCGGCGCGTGGAGACGCTGGAGGAGACGACGGCGCTGGTGCCCGAGGGGCCCTCGCTCGCCGTGCGCACCGACGTGGCGCGGCCCGAGGAGGTCGCGGCGCTGTTCGCGGCGACGGTGGAGCTGTACGGGCGCGTCGACCTGCTGTTCAACAACGCCGGCACGTTCGGCCCGGGCGGGGTGCCGGTCGAGGAACTGCCCTACGACGCCTGGCGGCACGTGGTGGACACCAACCTCAACGGGGCGTTCCTGTGCGCGCAGGCGGCGTACCGGCAGATGAAGGAGCAGTCCCCGCAGGGCGGCCGGATCATCAACAACGGCTCGATCTCCGCGCACACGCCCCGCCCGATGTCGGTGGCCTACACCGCCACCAAGCACGCGCTGACCGGCCTGACCAAGTCGCTGTCGCTGGACGGGCGGCCGTA
Source organism: Streptomyces sp. IBSBF 3136 (assembly GCF_036815105.1). Taxonomy (NCBI): domain Bacteria; kingdom Bacillati; phylum Actinomycetota; class Actinomycetes; order Kitasatosporales; family Streptomycetaceae; genus Streptomyces; species Streptomyces sp. IBSBF 3136. The sequence goes on along the minus strand of NZ_JAJSZC010000013.1, from coordinate 52,023 downwards.
CCGCATCGCGGTCGGGCAGATCGACATCGGCAACGCGGCCACCGACATGACGGCCCGGATGGCGACCGGGGCGCTCCAGGCCGACGGGCAGGTCGTGCCCGAACCGGTGATGGACGTGGCCGACGTGGCGCGCACCGTACGGCACATGGCCGAGCTGCCGCTGGAGGCGAACGTGCAGTTCGCGACGGTGCTGGCGACGGCGATGCCGTACATCGGGCGGGGCTGAGGGCGGGGCCGGTCCCCTTCCCCTCCCCCGCTTCTCCCCTCACACAAGCGGAATTTGAAAGTCCGCACTATTGCGGCCGGTCGACCGCATATGCTCAACTTTCCTCCACAAGAGCTTCACACTTGGGGCGTGGGGGTTCCGTAGCCATATCCAGGGGGGAGACGGCGGCCGTTCCACCGGACCGGAGTCGGGGGTGGACCTCGCGTGGGACCGCGAGGTGCGCACCGGTCGATGGAACGGCCGCCGTCGTTTCGCGCCCCCGGCGGCTCAGCGCCGGTGCCGCCCCCCGGACTCCTTCTGCGACTCGCCCCGCGGCTCCCGCTCGGGCTCGGTCTCCGCGTCCGTCACGCGGGCACCCGCGACCGCGCCGGCCGGCCTCGCCCGGAACTTGCGGCGCAGCGCCCAGACACCCGCGCCCAGCAGCGCCGCCGTCCCGGCGCCGCCCTCCGCCAGCCGCCACGCCGAGGGACCCTTCGACGCCGAGCCGGGAGCACCGGCCGCGGCCCGCGCCGCCTTGCCCGGGGGCGCCGGGGTGGCGCTCGCGCCGCCCTCGCTGAGCGGGGTCACCAGCGTGCCCACCGCCTGGGCCGAACGCCCGTGCCCGAACCCCCAGTCGAGCAGCGCCGCGGTCTGCTCGTACACCGCGTTGCTGCCCGCCACCGGATGCATCACGGTGACCAGCAGGGTGCGTCCGCCCCGGGTCGCCGCACCGGTGAAGGTGTTGCCCGCATGACTGGTGTAACCGTTCTTCACACCGATCAGGCCGTCGTACGTGCCCAGTCCCCAGGCCCCCGTGAGCAGGCGGTCGGTGTTCTGGATCTGGAAGGTCTTCTTGCCGCCCGCCGGGAAGTCGGCGATCCGCGTGCCGCAGTACTCGCGGAAGTCGGGGTCCTTCAGGCCGTGCCGGGCGAACAGCGTGAGGTCGTACGCCGAGGAGAGCTGCCCCTTGTGGTCGAAGCCGTCGGGGCTGACCACATGGGTGTCCAGGGCCTGCAGGTCCTCGGCCCTGGCCTGCATCTCGGCGACCGTCTTCGCGACACCGCCGTTCATGTGCGCGAGCACGTGCACCGCGTCGTTGCCGGAGCGCAGGAACACGCCCTGCCAGAGCTGCTCCACGGTGTAGGTGATGCCGGGCTTGATGCCGACGAGGCTGGACCCGGCCGGGATGTCGGCGAGGTCCGCGTCGGTGACCCGGTGCCGGGCGGTCCGTTCGAACTTGGCCAGCACGGTGTCCGCGAACAGCATCTTCAGGGTGGACGCGGGCGCGAGCCGCCGGTGGGCGTTGAACGAGGCGAGCACCTCGCCGCTCTCGCGGTCGGCGACCAGCCAGGAGCGGGCGTCGAGCTTCTTGGGCAGTCCGGTGGCACCGCGCACCTGGACGCCGGTACGGGCCAGCCGTTCACCGCCGATGACGGCGGGCTCGGCGGCTGCGGCCGGGGCGGCCGCGGACAGGGGAAGGGCGGCGGCCGTCAGTCCGAGGACGGCACGTCGGCTGAGCCGGGAACAATCACGCACCCCGGGACCGTACACCGCGCCCAACAGGGGATTCCTGGCAGGACGCCCGGAATGGCATGGGAATTTGCTGTCTTATGAAATTTTGGTCGCCCACCTCTTTTTCCCAGCTCTGACACATCTTTTACTCAGTCCGCCTCAAAGGTTCCTCCCCAGCTTGTGACCGCGCCCACATCGGGCGCCGCGAACCTCCGGGGAAGGGATGGGTGGCATCCATCTCAGGCGCGAGCTGAACCGCCGCAGGTTCTGTTCGGCCTGCGCGACCGTGCGGAAGCCGGGGACGGGCACCGTGCGCGCGCCGCGCGCCCAGGCGGCGCGCTCGGGGTCGTCGGTGCTCCGGGCGTAGCCGAGGACGAGCCTCTCACCGACGAACTCTCCGCACTCGTGGCGGAGTTCGCCAGTGCCGAGACGGCGCGGGGACGCGGATTGAAGCGCACACGGGGACAGCCCCCGGGACGGCGCCGCCGCGCGGCCGGTGGCGGCGGACCGCGCGTCAGGCCTGTCCGGTCTCGAAGCGGGAGATCCGCCCGTCGTCCTCGACGACGAAGGTCCACCGGGTGCGCATCTCGCCCCAGGTGTCGTTGCGGTAGCGGGCGACGAGGGCGCGGCCGCCGTTGGACTCGTTGTCGACTTCCAGGTGCCCGTGGGTGGAGAAGATCTCCTGGTCGATCCAGTCGGCGAGGTCCCGGTCCGAGCCGTCGTCGGCCATGGTCGCGCCTGGCGCGAGGAGGGACAGGAAGCCCTCCCGGTCACGGGAGTTGACGGCGTTGACGAAGGCCCGGACGGCCGGATCGCGGAGCTTGGCTGGCTGAATCGTCATGGCGTCAGGCTCACACCGCTCCCCCGGACCCGCCACCCGAACGCCATCCAGGGCGGGCCCGGTGGTGTGAGAGCTGCGACGGTGGAAACGCGAGAGCGACCTGTCCGCCTGCCTGCTGGGGAGTCACCGTGACCTGTTACGACCGACGCGATCTGGGCCTGCTGCTGCTCCGGCTGGGGACGGGCGGGGTGCTCGCGGCGCACGGCGCGCAGAAGCTGTTCGGCTGGTTCGGCGGACACGGTCTGGAGGGCACCGGTCAGTTCATGGAGTCCGTCGGTTACACGCCGGGCAAGGCGAGCGCGACGGCCGCGGGCCTCGCCGAGGCGGGCGGCGGCGCCCTGCTGGCCCTGGGCCTCGCGACCCCGGCGGCGGGCGCGGCGGCGGCCGGCGCGATGGCCGGGGCCGCGGCGGTCCACATGCCCAACGGCTTCTTCGCCCAGGAGGGCGGTTACGAGCACGCGGCGAGCCTGGGCCTGGCCGCGGCGGGCCTCGCGGTGACCGGGCCGGGCCGGCTGTCCCTGGACCACGCCTTCGGCCATGTGTTCGACCGCGGGTGGATGGTGCCGGTGGCGCTGGGGGCGGCCGCCGCGGGCACGGCGCTGGTGGTGGGGGCGCGGACCCGGCGGGTACGGCGGAAGGCGGAGGGCGAACAGGAGGCCCTGTTCGAGGAGTAGGCGCCCGCTTCGCCGCCGGCGTGGCAGGCTGCGGGCATGACCGCTCAGCAGCCCGCCCCCCTCTGGCCGACGATCGACGAACTCTGGTCCCGTCTGGAGGCGACGCGCACGCACGCGGGCCCGGAAGGCGTCCTGCTCCGCATCCTCAAGCTCTCCGAGGAGGTCGGCGAGGTCGCCGAGGCGGTGATCGGCGCCACCGGCCAGAACCCGCGCAAGGGCGTCACCCACAGCTGGGAGGACGTCCAGTCCGAACTGTGCGACGTGGCGATCACGGCCCTGGTGGCCCTGCGCACCCTGACCCCGCGGGCCGGCGAGGTCTTCGACTCCCACCTGACCCGCGTTCGGGAGCGGCCCCTGACGCCGGAGGGGTGAGTAACGTGTCCCGCGTTGAGTAGCTGGACTGCACCGGGCGGTAATGGATGGGCCTTTTCGACATGTTCACCGGCACCAGGCGCCCGGACGCCGGCGTCGCACCGCGATCCGTCGAGGAGGTTCGGGCGGCTTTGCTCGACATCAGCGGGCCGGAGACGCCGTACGTCGTGCGCAATGGTTCCCTTGAGAAGGCCGATCTGGTCGCGGAGTGGCGTATCCGCGATCCGGCCTGGCACACCTTCTTCGCCCGGACCCAGGTGAGCCGGACCATCCAGATCAAGATGCGCCTCGTCCCGGAGCGCCGCGAGGTCCGCGCTCTCGACCGCGAGTGGCAAGTCACCTGGGCCGGAAGTGCGCCCAGGCTGGTGCTGTCGGCGGAGCGGTCCCGCGGGCAGGTGAGGACGGTCTCCCGGAGCTGGACGGTCGAGCGGGGGCCCGACGGCCGCCTGCGAAGGACGGAGGAGTTCCTCTTCGATTCCGCGGAGCTGAAGACGCCCCTGCGGGAGGCGGTCCTCGGCGCGGGGTGGACGTGGCGCGGGGTCCTGTTCGGACTCTGATCGCCCCGGCCGGACGCACCAAGGCCCCGAACAGGTCTTCCCTGCTCAGGGCCTTGGTGGCAGACGAGTCGGGCTGTACGCCGGGTTCTGTTCCGAGGGGTCCTCGCGGGGCCCTCGGCGACGGCCATCCATCTAGGGCCGGTGTTGCCACCGGCCTCGTGCGGTCTACCCGCGGACTCGGGCGGGCAGCCCTCGAACGTCCGCGCAGGAGCACCGGGGTGCTCCCTTTTGACCTTGCTCCGGGTGGGGTTTACCTAGCTGCCCAGGTCACCCTGGGCACTGGTGGTCTCTTACACCACCGTTTCACCCTTACCGAGGACCGAGATCCCCGGCGGTCTGTTTTCTGTGGCACTGTCCCGCGGGTCACCCCGGGTGGCCGTTAGCCACCACCCTGCCCTGTGGAGCCCGGACGTTCCTCGGGAAGCCCCCTGAGGGACCTCACGCGGCCGTCCGCCCGGCTCGTCTGCCGTGTCGCCCATGGTACCGGGCGGACGGGACGCCGGGGACCGGCGGCGGCCTACTCGGCGCGCTCAGGCGGGCGTGAACAGGATCTTGGCGGTACCCGGGTCGGCCTGGGTGAGTCGGACCCGCAGCCGTTCGCCGAGCGGCAGGTGTGCGCCCTCGATCCGGCCGATGACGGCCGGGGTGACGAGCTGGACGGTGCCCACGGTCGGCCGGTGGTCGGCGAGTTCGATCACGCAGCCGTCGAAGACGTCGCCGACCCGGTCCTTGAGCAGGGCGGCCTCGACGATGTCGACGCTCTCCCGCTCCACCGTGGCCGCGAGCCGGGAGCCCTCGGCCATCCGCCGGGGCAGCGCGTCGAGCGCGGCCGGCGCCCAGGCCGGCGCGTCACGGCCGGCGGCGGCCGCGAGGCACAGCTCCAGGGCGTAGCGGTCGGCGAGGCGGCGCAGCGGGGCGGTGCAGTGGGCGTAGGGGGCGGCGACGGCCGCGTGGGTGGTGATCGCGGGCAGGTCGCCGTCCCGGAAGACCGTGTACCCGGCGCCGCGCAGCAGGGTCGTGCACTCCTGGAGGAAGGCGGCGTGGTCCGGCCGGTGCGGGTCGAGGCCGCGGATCAGCGCCGCGTACGACACGTGGTGCGGCCAGTCGATGTGCAGGGCGACCGCGGTGCGCCGCAGCCGGGCCACGGCGCCGTCGGGGGCCGCGGGCAGGGTGCGCAGGATGCCGGTGCCCGCGGCCAGCATCAGGTCGGCCGCCGCCATGCCGGTGAGCAGGGAGAGCTGGGCGTTCCAGTCCTCGGCGGGCAGCGGGGCGCGGAAGCCGGGCCGGTAGGTGTGGTCCTGCTCGGTGACGATCTGTTCGGGCACGCCGAGCGAGATGCCGCCGCGCTCCACCTCCAGGCGCTGCCGCGCCTGTCCGATCTCCTTGAGCAGGGCGACCGGCTCCTCGGCGGTCCCGCTGTCGATCAGCCGCTGCACGCCCGCGTAGTCGAGCCTGGCCCGGCTGCGGACCAGGGCGCGGCGCACGTCGACGGCGACGGTACGGCCGTCGGCGTCCAGGTCGGCCGTCCACAGCACGGCCGGCCGGGTCCGGTCAGGCAGCAGGCTGGCTGCGTCCTCGCCGAGCACGGCGGGGTGCAGTGGGACCTTCTCGTCGGGGAAGTAGAGGGTGTTCACCCGCCGGTGCGTCTCCGCGTCCAGCGCCCCGCCGGGGGTGACGAAGGCGGCCACGTCGGCGATGGCGTACCTGACCCGGTAGCCGGTGCCCCGGCGGGACAGGTGCGCCGCCTGGTCGAGGTCGGCGGAGCCGGGCGGGTCCACGGTGAAGAAGGGGATGTCCGTGGCGTCGTACGACGGCGGGGGCGCCGCCTCCGCCGCGCGCTCGGCCTCTTCGAGGACCTCCGGCGGGAAGCCCCGCGGCAGACCGAGGCCGGTGCGCAGTGCGGCGAGGGCCGCCCGCAGCGGGGCCTCGGGGGCGCCGGTCACACGGAGCTTGCGGCGGGGCATGTGTCGAGCGTAGGGCGGGGACGCCCCGGCAGCACCCCGTACCCTGGCGCAGAGCCGATGAGAAGGAGTACGTGGTGCTGGTCCTGCTGCCGCCCTCGGAAGGCAAGGCGAACTCGGGCCGCGGCGCCCCGCTCAATCCGGCCTCGCTGTCCCTGCCGGGGCTGACCGGCGCGCGGGAGGCGGTGCTCGGCGAGCTGGTGGAGCTGTGCGCCGCCGACGAGGAGAAGGCCCGCGAGGTGCTCGGGCTGAGCGAGGGACTGCGCGGCGAGGTCGCGAAGAACGCCGGCCTGCGCACCGCCGGGGCCCGTCCGGCCGGGGAGATCTACACCGGTGTGCTGTACGACGCCCTTGACCTGGCCTCGCTGGACGCGGCCGCGAAGCGACGCGCGGCGCGCTCGCTGCTGGTCTTCTCCGGGCTGTGGGGGGCGGTGCGGGTGACCGACAGGATCCCCTCCTACCGCTGCTCGATGGGGGTGCGGCTGCCGGGCCTCGGCGCGCTGCCCGGGCACTGGCGGGCGCCGATGGACGAGGTGCTGCCCGAGGTGGCCGGTGACGGCCTGGTGCTCGACCTGCGCTCCGCCGCCTACGCGGCCGCGTGGAAGCCGAAGGGCGAGGTGGCCGGGCGCACCGCGACGGTGCGGGTGCTGCACGCGCCGACCCGGAAGGTCGTCAGCCACTTCAACAAGGCGACGAAGGGCCGGATCGTGCGCAGCCTGCTGTCCGCCGGGACCGCGCCGAAGGACCCGGCCGCGCTGGTGGAGGCGCTGCGGGAGCTCGGGTACGAGGTGGAGGCGCAGGCGCCGGGCAGGGCGGGCCGGCCCTGGGCGCTGGACGTGCTGGTGGAGGAGATCCACTGAGCCGTTGAGCCACTGAGCCGCAGTCGACCGGGGTCTTCCGTTGCACCATGCGCAACGCCCTTTGCGCATGGTGCTGGCCGTGGGCACGATGTGGGGCATGACCTCACCGCTGCCCTCCTCTTCGGCTGCCTCCGTGCTGGATCTGGCACCCGTCGTGCCCGTCGTGGTCCTCTCCGACGCCGCCGACGCCGTACCGCTGGCGCGTGCGCTGGTGGCCGGCGGGCTGCCCGCCGTCGAGGTGACCCTGCGGACGCCCGCAGCGGCGGACGCGATCCGGGCGATCGCCGGGGAGGTGCCGGACGCGGTGGTCGGCGCGGGCACCGTCATCACGCCGGAGCAGGTGAGCGGGTGCGTGGCGGCCGGGGCGCGGTTCCTGGTCAGCCCCGGCTGGACGGACGCGCTGCTCGCCGCGATGCGGGCGTCCGGACTGCCGTTCCTGCCGGGGGTGTCGACCACCTCGGAGGTGGTGGCGCTGCTGGAGCGCGGGGTGCGCGAGATGAAGTTCTTCCCGGCGCAGGCGGCGGGCGGCGCGGCCTATCTGAGGTCGCTGGCCGGGCCGCTGCCGCAGGCCCGCTTCTGCCCGACGGGCGGGATCGGCCCGGAGATCGCCCCGGAGTACCTCTCCCTGCCCAACGTCGGCTGCGTGGGCGGGAGCTGGATGGTCCCGGCGGACGCGGTGGCGGCCGGGGACTGGGCCCGGATCGAGAGGCTGGCGCGGGCCGCCGCCGGGCTCAGGGACGCAGGTGGGACGTGTCGTTGAACAGCCGGACGCTCGCGTTGCCGTCCGCGTAGTACGCCACCGCCGACAGGGAGGCGGCCGACAGCTCCATGCGGAACAGCGCCTGGTCCGGGGCGCCGAGGGCGAGCCGGACGAGGGTCTTGATCGGGGTGACGTGGGTGACCAGCAGGACCGTACGGCCCGCGTACGCCGCGACCAGCTTCTCCCGGGTGGCCTCGATCCGGACGGCCGTCTCCGTGAAGCTCTCGCCGCCGCCGGTGGGGCGGGCCGCCGGGTCGGCGAGCCAGGCGTTCAGGTCGTCCGGGTGTCGTTCGCGGACCTCGCCGAAGGTCAGGCCCTCCCAGGCGCCGAAGTCCGTCTCCCGCAGCCCCTCGTCGATCCCCACGTCGAGGCCGAGGCGGGCGGCGACGATGCCCGCGGTCTCCCGGGTCCGGGCGAGCGGGGAGGCGACGACCGCCTGGATCGTGCCGCGCCGCGCGAGCGCCTCGGCGACCCGCCGGGCCTGCTCACGCCCGGCCTCCGAGAGGGAGGGATCCGTGCCGCCACTACCGGAGAACCGCTTCTGCGGAGTGAGCGGGGTCTCCCCGTGCCGCAACAGCACGAAGGTGGCGGGCGCACCCATGTCGGGAGCGGCGCCCCAGCCGGGGGCGGAGGTGTGCTTCTGCCCTCCGGGGGCGGTGCGTTCCTCGCCGCGCGCGGCGGCGGTGCGTGCGTCGCCGAGACGCGCCTCACCGCCCGCGTCCGCGGCCGCCGAACGCGGCTCGCTGTGCGCGGCCGCGGTGCGCTCATCGCCGCCCGCGCCTGCCGAGCGCGAGCGCGTCCCGCTGGGCGCGACCGCCGAGCGTGCCTCGCTGTCCGCGGGGGCCGGACGCGTCGCAGCGCCACCGGCCGCCGTGGGCGTCGAGGTCGGGCCCGTCGGACGGGTCTTCGTCAGGGCCGCTCGGGCGCGGGCCGCGCCCGCTGTCGCGTCTCCGGGCGGGCCGGACGGCTCCGGCGGGGTGTCCAGGGCGGCGCGGGAGGTGGCCGGGGACCACTGGCCGCCCTTGGCACCCGCGTCCATCGCCTCGTTGGCCAGCCGGTCGGCGTGCTTGTTGCGTTCGCGCGGGATCCACTCGTAGGTGACCTGGCCGGGTGCGAAGACACCGCGGGCCTCGGCCGCCAGCGGCTTCATGTCGGGGTGCTTGATCTTCCAGCGGCCCGACATCTGCTCGACGACCAGCTTGGAGTCCATGCGGACGTGCACCCGCGCGCCGGGGTCCAGGGCGTGCGCGGCGCGCAGCCCGGCCAGCAGCCCCCGGTACTCGGCCACGTTGTTGGTGGCGACGCCGATGTACTCGGCCGCCTCCGCCAGCGTCTCCCCCGTCGCCGCGTCGGCCACCAGCGCGCCGTAGCCCGCGGGCCCGGGGTTGCCCCGCGACCCGCCGTCGGCCTCGACGATGAACTCCCGCACCGCGCCGGCTCCTTACAGCCCCGACTCGGACGTACGCACCAGGATGCGGCGGCAGTTCTCGCAGCGGACCACCGTGTCCGGGGCCGCCGAGCGGACCTCGTTCAGCTCGGTGATCGCCAGCTCCTGGCGGCAGCCCTGGCAGGTGCGGGCGTACAGCTTGGCCGCGCCGATGCCGCCCTGCTGCTCGCGCAGCTTGTCGTACAGCTTGAGCAGGTCGGCGGGCACGGAGGCGGCGATGACCTCGCGCTCCTTGGTCACCGAGGCGACCTCACCGTCGATCTCCCCGAACGCGGCGCCCCGGCGGCCGGTGGCGTCGTCGATCTTGGCCTGGACGGAGGCGACCCGCTCGGTCAGCTCCGCGACCCGCTCCTGCGCGGCCTCGCGGCGCTCCATGACCTCCAGGACGACGTCCTCCAGGTCGCCCTGCCGCTTGGCGAGGGAGGCGATCTCGTGCTGGAGGTTGGACAGGTCCTTGGGCGAGGTGACGGCGCCGGAGTCGAGGCGCTGCTGGTCGCGGACGGCACGCTGGCGCACCTGGTCCACGTCCTGCTCGGCCTTGGTCTGCTCGCGAGCGGTGTCGCTCTCCTCGGTCTGCGCGGCCACCAGCAGGTCGCGCAGCTGCGTGAGGTCCTTGTTCAGCGAGTCGATCTCGGCGTGCTCGGGAAGCGACCTGCGCCGGTGCGCGAGCTGCTGCAGGCGGACGTCGAGTGCCTGGACGTCGAGGAGTCGGATCTGGTCGGCGGGCGCGGCGTTCAGTTGGGGGCTCCCGTTAGTTCGTGGTGGCGGTGGACGCCGCGTGGGCGGTCCAGGGGTCGGTGACCGTCTTGGAGACGTGGACCCGCAGGTCCCAGCCGTGGCGGTCGGAGATCTCGTCGAGCTGGGCTGCGGCCAGCTCGCACCAGGGCCACTCGGTGGCCCAGTGCGCCGCGTCGAGCAGCGCGAGGGGACTGTGGGCGACGGCCTCGCTCGCCGGGTGGTGGCGCAGGTCGGCGGTGAGGAAGGCGTCGACGCCGGCCGCGCGGACCTGGTCGAAGAGGCTGTCGCCCGAGCCGCCGCTGACGGCGACCGTGCGGACGACGGCCTCGGGGTCGCCGGCCACCCGGATGCCCTGCGCGGTGGCGGGCAGCCGCTCGGCGGCGCGGGCGGCCAGCTCGCGCACGGTGATCGGATGGTCGAGTTCGCAGACCCGGCCGAGGCCCCGGCGGCCCGCCGGGTCGGTCGGGTCCGGCACGAGCGGTGCCACGACCCGCAGGTCGAGCGCGCCGGCGAGGGCGTCCGAGACGCCCGGGTCGGCGGTGTCGGCGTTGGTGTGGGCGACGTGCAGCGCGATGTCGTTCTTGATCAGCGTGTGCACGACCCGGCCCTTGAAGTGCGTCGCCGCGACCGTGGTCGTCCCGCGCAGGTAGAGCGGGTGGTGGGTGACCAGCAGGTCGGCGCCGAGCTTCACCGCCTCGTCGACGATCTCCTGGACGGGATCGACGGCGAACAGGACCCGGGTGACCTCTTGGTCCGGGTCGCCCACGACCGTGCCGACCGCGTCCCAGGACTCGGCGCGCTCGGCGGGCCACAGGGTCTCCAGCGCGGCGATGACTTCAGACAGACGGGGCACGGGGGCAAGGCTACCTGGCCGTTCTGCCCTGACGTACCGCATCGCCTCGTCCGGACCCCGGTCAGCACAGAGGCACCGGTTCCCTCAGCAGAATCGCTTCTGCGCCACCCGTATGTGTGAAGCCGGGGTCGGCCGCTCCCCCGCCCGCGCGTACGAAAACTAGCTTCGTCGCCGGAGGTGACCGAACGATGACGGCCTGTGCGATCGAACCCCCCTCCACCGGCGAGGAAGGCGGTGCGCCGGGGACGGGGTGCGCCATCACGGCGGACGGCGCGTACGCCGCCCGTCTCGCGCTGGACGGCGACTGCTGGTTCCCGGAGCGCTGGACCCTGGACGGCCCCGAGCCCTACGCGGTGCCGCTGCCCGGCAACCAGCCTGAGGAGCCCGGCACCCAGGTGCAGCCGATGGCGGACGGGCGGGTGCTGATCCACCGTCCGGTGGAGCGGCGGCACACCTTCTCGCTGCTGTACCCGACCGGCCCCGGCACCGGCGAGCTGCCACTGGGCGCGGTGGAGTGCCCGGAGCCCGGCACCCGGCTCACCCTGCTGCCGCCGGCCCCCGGCGGCGCCCTTGCGTACGCGCTCGCCGTCGGCCCGCGTTCGACGGTGGTGTGGCTGGTGGCGGGCGGCGCCTTCGGGCCCGAGCGGCTGGCCGAGGTGCCGGGGCGCTGTTCCGGCGGGGTCTGGCTGGACCGCTCCGGGCGGCTGCTGGCACTGGACCGGGAGCTCGGCGGGCGCACCAAGACGGTGGCGGTCGACCTCGGGCGGGGCGGCGAGATCTCGCCGCTGCTGCAGATCACGGAGGCCAGCGACGACCGGCTGCTGCTCGCCGACCCGGACAGCGGGCTGCTGCTGATCTCCTCGGACGCGCCCTCCCCGGGGCAGGAACGATTGGGCTGGGGGGTCATGGGCAGCACGCTGCCGGTGCGCTTCCCCGAGTGCCTGCGGGTGGCGGACTGCTCGGTGACGCCGTTCGCCGTCCAGCCGGAGCAGGTGCTGACGCCGGAGAACTGCGCGGTGGCGCTGCGCGTCGACGGTCCGCTCGGGACCTGGGTCGGCAGCTGGCGGCCCGCCGAGCGGCGGCTGCGCCCGCTGGCCGCGCCCGAGGGCTGGCTGGCCGGTTCCGGGCTGTGGACGCGCGACGGGGTGCTGCGGCTGCCGTACGCCACTGCGGAGGTCCCGTGCGGCGTGGCGGAGTTCGCGGTGCCGCGGGCCGAGCCCCGGGACGCGGTGCCCGTCGCCGCCGCGCACGGGGACGCCGCGCCGGAGGGTCCGGTGCGGGACGGCACGGCCGCCGGGACGCCCGCGGTGTTCCGGCGGACGGCGGAATCGGAGCCTCCGGAACCGGCGGTGGCCCGCCCCGTGCCCTTGCAGCAGGCCCCTCTGGGACGTCTTGTAACGAAGTAGTGCCGGTTGGCGTGTGCGGCTGGATTCGGGCCGTGGCGGGCCGGTTAAACTCGCCCGGCTGTACGAAAGATCATGTTGACGGGGTGAATTCTTCCTATGAGCGACACCAGCACGACGGAACGGCTGTCTGCCGACTCTCAGGACACGGCCGGGCACGGCCGGCACCGGGGCCCGAACGCGGCCCAGGACCATGAGACGGCTCCGCACGGCCGGCACCGCAAGCCGGCCCAGGAGACCGCCGAGGCGGCCGCCTGACGGAAACCAGGAGAACGAGAGGGGCTCCCCGTCACCGACGGGGAGCCCCTCTCCCTTTGCGCCGCCGTCCCGCCGCGTCGCGTCGCCTCGTGTCGTTTCTCGTCGTTTCCTCGTGGTTTCTCGTGGTTTCTCGTGGTCTCTCGTCGCTCGGTCAGCGGCGGCCGAGGCCCAGCACCTCCGCCGCCGCGAAGGTCTCCCCCGGCGGCCGGTCCGCGTAGTGCGGGGTGAGCAGCGCGTCCAGTTCGTCGTACGTGAACGTCTCCTGCTTGCTGTCGAACTGAGCCCGCACGCGCGGGCGTTCCACGACGGCGACCATGCCGCCGTGGACGACGAGCAGCTGGCCGTTGACCCGGGCGGCGGCGGGCGAGGCCAGGTAGCCGACGAGCGGGGCGACGTGCTCGGGGGCGAGCGGGTCGAGGCCCTCGTCGGGCGGCCGTGTGCCGGCGAAGACGTCCTCGGTCATCCGGGTGCGGGCGCGTGGGCAGATGACGTTGGTGGTGACGCCGTACTTGGCCAGGGCGAGCGCGGTGGAGGTGGTGAGGCCGACGATCCCGCCCTTGGCCGCCGCGTAGTTGGGCTGTCCGGCGGAGCCGGCCAGGAACGCCTCCGACGAGGTGTTCACGATCCGCCCGTAGACCGGTCCCCCGGCCGCCTTGGACCGCTCCCGCCAGTGCGCTGCGGCGAAGTGGGTGGTGTTGAAGTGGCCCTTGAGGTGGACGCGGATCACCGAGTCCCACTCGTCCTCGGTCATGGAGAAGACCATGCGGTCGCGCAGGATGCCCGCGTTGTTGACGAGGATGTCCAGGCCGCCGAACTCGGCGATCGCCCGGCCGACGAGTTCGCCCGCCTGCCGGAAGTCGGAGACGTCGCCGGTGTGCGCGACCGCCCGGCCGCCCGCCTCGCGTATCTCGGCGGCGGTCTGCTCGGCGGGCGCGGCGGAGGCCTCGCCGGAACCGTCGCGGCCGGGCTGCCCGTAGTCGTTGACGACGACGGCCGCGCCGAGCCGGGCGAGTTCCAGCGCCTCGGCCCGGCCGAGCCCGCGCCCGGCCCCGGTGACCACGGCGGACCGTCCGTCCAGTGGCAGTGACATGGCCGGCCTCAGATCTCGATGCAGGTGCGCAGGGCCGTTCCGGTGCGCATCTGGTCCAGTGCCTCGTTGATCTCGGCCAGCGGCACCCGGTGGGTGATCAGGCCGGCCAGGTCGATGCGGCCCGCCCGCCACAGGGCGATGGCGCGCTCGTAGGAGCGCAGCACGTCACCGCCGCCGTACAGGGACGGCAGGATGCGCTTCTCGTCGAAGAACAGCTCGAACATGTTGAGCTGCAGGAAGTCGTCCGTGGCGCCCGCGCCGACGACGACCAGGGTGCCGCCGCGCCGGGTGTTCTCGTAGGCGGTGCGGGCGGTGGCGGACCTGCCGACGACCTCGAAGACGTAGTCGAAGCCCTCGCCGGCGGTGACCTCCTGCCGAGCGCCGGGCAGTTCGTCCGGGGAGACGGCCCTGGTCGCGCCGAACCTCAGGGCGGCCTCGCGCCGGGAGGCGACCGGGTCGACGGCGACGATCTCGGCGGCGCCCTTCAGCCGCGCCCCCTGCACCGCGGAGATGCCGACGCCACCGCAGCCGATGACGGCGACCGACGAACCGGCCTGCACGTCCGCGGTGTTGAGGGCGGCGCCGAGTCCGGTGGTCACCCCGCAGCCGATGAGCGCGGCGATGTCGAAGGGCACGTCGTCCGGGATCGGCACCGCGCAGCCGGCGTCGACCACGACCTCCTCGGCGAAGGTGCCGGTGCCGGCGAAGCCGAAGACGTCGCCGCCGGGGCGCCTGAAGTTGGGGGTGCCGGCGTTCATGAAGCCGGCCAGGCACAGTTCGGTCTGGCCGCGCCGGCAGGCCGGGCAGCCGCCGCAGGCGGGGAGCCAGCACAGGACGACCCGGTCGCCCGCCTTCAGGTGGCGTACGTTCTCGCCGACCTCGAGGATCTCGCCGGCGCCCTCGTGGCCGGGCACGAACGGGGCCGGCTGCGGCAGCACCCCGCTCATCGCGGACAGGTCCGAGTGGCACAGCCCGGTGGCCCGCACCCGGACCCGCACCCTGCCGGGGCCGGATCCGACCGCCTCGACGTCGTCGAGCACCTCCAGCTTGTCCTGGCCGATCTCGTGCAGTACGGCTGCGCGCATGGTGCGGCTCCCCTCGGAGGCGGGCGGTGTCAGGAGTGTCGGACGATGGTGTCGGCGAGGACGGGCGCGTCGTCCCGCTCCACGGCGCTCACGGCCACCCGGACGCTCCCCTGCTGCCGCCACATGCGGATGCGCAGGGTCTCGCCCGGGTACATCACGCCGGCGAAGCGGGTCGTGTAGCCGCGGACCCGGGTCACGTCGCCGCCGAGCAGCGTGTCGACGACCGCCTTGAGGGTGATGCCGTAGGTGCACAGACCGTGCAGGATGGGCCGGTCGAACCCGGCGAGCCTCGCGAACTCGGGGTCGGCGTGCAGCGGGTTCCAGTCTCCGGAGAGGCGGTAGAGCAGCGCCTGGTCGGCGCGCACCGGGCGTTCGACGGTCCGGTCGGGTTCGCCGGCGGGCGGGTCGAGGCGGGTGGAGGGGCCGCGGTCGCCGCCCCAGCCGCCCTCGCCGCGTACGAAGATCTGCGAGTCGTTGGTCCACAGCGGTCCGTCGGCGTCGGCGACCTCGGTGCGCAGGACGAGGATGGCGGCCGTGCCCTTGTCGTACACGGCGGCGAGCCGGTGGGTGGCGGTGGCCGTGCCCTGGGCCGGGACGGGGCGGTGGATCTCCAGTGTCTGCCCGCCGTGCAGGACCTTGGCCAGCTCGACCTCCACCCCGGGCATGGACAGTCCGCTGATGACGCCCGGTGCGCCGGCTCCGGCGACGGTGGCGAAGCTCGGCAGGACGTGCAGCCGGGACTCCAGGAGGTAGCGCAGCTCGTCGGGGTCGGTGGCGGGGCTGTCGCGGTCCGGGTCGGCGCCGGCGCCGATGCCGAGGTGGTAGAGCTGGACGTCCTTGGTGGTCCAGCTGATCCCGTCGGTCCGGGGTTCGGCGGCGAGGGCCTTGGCGGCGTCGATGGGCATGGGGCTCCTGACGGGTCTCAAGACCTCGGCGCGGACGTCCGCACCGTCGGCCGCGCCGAGGTCGTCCACGGGCGGATCTAGAACGCGTTCCAGTCCGGCGCCCTCTGTATAGCCCAGCGCCCGGTACTTGTGAAGTCTCCTGACGCTGTGTCAGATGGGCGGCTGTGACATTTGTACCGCCCGGGTCCGTACATCCGCGTCTTCCCGGGAGGCGGCCCGGATTCCTACCGTCGTAGGCATGACGCGGCACAGGGCGCGGACCTGCTCCCGGTGCGATCATCATGCTGACCAACTGATCGGGGGACGGGGACATGACGTGGTGGCGTGGAGTGAAGTGCCAGGTGACGGCCTGGCAGGCGGCGCAGGCGCAGTGGAGGGCGGACCACGAGCGCTTCAGGGCGGTGCATCGGGCGGCCCGTAAGACGGGCCGGGTCCCCGAGGTCGACCACCCGGGGCCGCCGCCCACCGGTTTCGCCCTGCTGCCGTGGCTGCTGATGGGCATGGGGTCCTTCTCCAACCTGCTGCAGGGCCGCACCCCGAACCCCTGGATCGGCGGCCTCGGCCTGCTCGCCTTCAACTCGCTGTACATCTACGTCACCTTCCGTTCCTTCGACCGGGACAGGCGCCAGGCGGTGTCCACCCGGGTGGCGCTGGGGCTGATGGGCCTGCTGACCACGGGGCTGGCGCTCGGGTACGGCGGCAACTGGCTGATGTTCTTCCCGCTGCTGGGCCTGGCGGCCGGCGCCACCCTGCGCGGCCCGTGGCTGGGCCGCACGGGTCTGCTGCTGGCGCTGTACGCGGCCGCCGTCTCCGCCGCCCGGGACGGCTGGGGGGACGCCACGAACATCGGGTACGCGACCTTCCTGTCGAGCATGGTGACCGCGGCGATCCTCGGGCTCTCCGAGGCCGTGCGGGAACTGCGGTCCGCCCGTGAGGAGCTGGCCCGGCGGGCGGTGGAGAAGGAGCGGCTGCGCTTCTCCCGCGATCTGCACGACCTGCTCGGGCACACCCTGTCGGTGATCGTGGTGAAGTCGGAGGCGGCCCGGCGGCTGGCCCCGCGGGACATGGACGCGGCCCTCGCGCAGATCGGTGACATCGAGTCGGTGGGCCGGCAGGCGCTCACCGAGATCCGCGAGGCGGTGACCGGCTACCGCGAGGGCAGTCTGGCCACCGAGCTGACCCGGGCCCGCTCGGCGCTGTCCGCGGCGAGCATCCAGCCGGTGGTGCGGCAGTCCGGCGCGCCGCTGGAGCCGCAGGCCGAGGCACTGCTCAGCTGGGTGGTGCGGGAGGCGGTCACCAACGTCGTCCGGCACAGCGCCGCCGGCCGCTGCGAGATCACCGTGGAGAGCACGGCCGAGCAGGCCCGGCTCACCGTCACGGACGACGGCACGGGTGCCGCAGCCGGCCGGGCCGCCGCGCGCTCCGCGGAGGGCATCGGCGGCACCGGTCTGACGGGCCTGACCGAGCGCCTGGCGGCGGCGGGCGGCTCCCTGCGGGCCGGCCCGTCGCCGCGCGGCGGCTTCACGGTCACCGCCGAACTCCCGGTGGAGCCGGCGGCACTCGCGGCCGTGGGGGCGGGTACGGCGGTTACGGCGCCCAGGGCGGGCTGACCACCCAGCTCACGTCGTCGCTCCACGAGGTGGCGCTGTCGAAGGCGTTGGCGCCACCGTCGCTCGCCGCGTACACGCCCAGGTCGTAGTGGCGCAGGTAGCGCGTCGGGTAGTTGTACGACGCGAACGAGGTGCCCGTGCCGCTCTTGCCGGTACCGGGGCAGAAGGTGGCGTCGGCGCGGAACTGGCTCGTGCCGTTCATGGGCTGCCGGTAGATCCGGTAGTTGTAGTGGCGCAGGAAGTCACCGGGGTAGTTCCGCGACTCGAAGGAGACGCAGGAGCCGTCGGCGAGCCCACGGCGCACGATCCAGGTCGCGTCGCTCTTGTCGAGCGCGGAACTGCCCGACGCCACGGGGGAGATGACACCGGCGTCGGCCTGGTGGCGGAGGTAGTCGGTGGTGCAGCAGGCGGTGGTCGCGCGCAGCGAGACCTCCGAGCTGGGGCTCAGGGTGCCGGTGCTGCCGGTCGGGCCGCCGTACCCGGCGGAGACGATGTCGGCCTGGACGGCGTCGTCGGCCGCGTCCGTCGGTATCCCGGAGGTCATCACGCCCTCGAAGAAGGAGCCGATGGAGCCGTTGCTGTTGTCGCCTCCGGTGCCGAGGACGATCGCGCCCTCCTGGTGCATGGGCGAGTAGCCGCCGGCGGTCGGCTCGCCGCCGGAATAAGTGGTCGTCAGCCCGCCGGATTGCGCATTGCCGTATTTCAGCGCGAAATGGTTCTGCCCGTTGTTCTTCAGCAGCGCGGTCACGAACGGCATCGGTCCGGTACCGGTGTCGGAGGTGTTCCTGCTGTACCCGGCGTCGGACTGGAACAGGCCGTTCTCCAGGTCGGCCTGGACCCAGGGCCCCTGCCCGTAGCAGGGGGCGAACCAGCACTCGGTGCCGAAGTTGATGGCGTCCATGTGCCCGTTGCCGGTGTCCTTGTTGTTCGTCTCGGCGTTGCCGTAGTCGAAGCAGCAGGCGCCGTTGACATGGGTGCCCGAGGTCACCATGTACATCCCCTCGGCCTGCCCGTTCACGGCCACGCCCGAGGTGGAGTCGTCCCGGTAGCCCATGCCGGCGGAGATCTCCAGGCCGTAGACCTGGTGCCCGCCGACGGTCACCGGCAGGGCGTCGGCGGGCGCCGCGACGTCGGCCGCGCCGGCCCCGCCCGCGCCCTCGACGGTGAGGTGGTTGTGGCGTGCGGACTGGTCGTAGATCTCGGTGATGACGCAGGTCGTACCGGCGCAGAAGGAGTCCTGGGCGGCCGCGTTCGCGTATCCGCCGGTGGCCAGCACGCCGATGTTCCTGGTCGTGCCGTCGGAGGCCCGCTTCACCTGGTAGAGGGAGCCGCCGTAGGCGGAGTACAGGGCGCGGACGAGGCTGTGCGCGGCGACGCAGGGCGTGCCGGCGGCCGCGTAGACGTCGCAGGGCAGCGAGCTCGCGGCGGCGGCCTGCGGGGCGCCGGTGCCGAGGACGAGCGCGGCGGCCGTGGCGAGCACCGCGAGCACGGACAGGACGGCGCTTCTGATCCGCCGCGGGACGGAGCGCGGGTGGGTGGGGAACACGTGCACCTCTTCGGTCTCTCGTGGGGGTCGGAGCGGGTCCGGTCGGTATACCGAACGTCGTTCGATCGAAATACCGAACCTTTTCCGCGCCGAAATACCGAACAAATACCGGAAATGCAGAGGCGATTGTTTGCGCGTCACCGGGAATCGTCAACCCCCGCGGACCGAAGCCGTGACGGGTCTTCGATTCACTTCCGCGGCTACGCTGGGGCCGTGAAGAACATCCGAGTCCTGCTCGCCGAGGACCAGGGCATGCTGCGCGGCGCCCTCGCGCTGCTGCTCGGCATGGAGGACGACATCGAGGTGGTCGCCCAGGTGTCGTCCGGCGACGCGATCGTGGACGCGGCGCTGCTGCACCGGCCGGACGTGGCCCTGCTGGACATCGAACTGCCGGGCGTCAGCGGCCTGGACGCGGCGGCCCTGCTGCGCGAGCAGGCGCCGGACTGCCGGGTGCTGATCCTGACCACCTTCGGCCGGCCCGGCTATCTGCGCCGGGCCATGGAGGCCGGGGCGGCCGGTTTCCTGGTCAAGGACGGGCCGGTGGAGGAACTCGCCCAGGCCGTCCGGCGCGTGCTGACCGGGGAGACCGTGGTCGACCCGGCGCTGGCCGCCGCCGCGCTCAGTGCCGGTCCGAACCCGCTGACGGCGCGGGAACGCGAGGTGCTGCAGGCGTCGGCGGACGGGGCGACGGTCGCGGACGTCGCCGGCCGGCTGCACCTGTCGGAGTCGACGGTCCGCAACTACCTGTCCTCCGCCATCGGCAAGACGGGCACCCGCAACCGGGCGGAGGCGGTCCGGGAGGCCCGTCAGCAGGGGTGGCTGTGACCTCGGCTGTGACCTCCCGGCGCCTCCGCTACCTCGTCACCTCCGCCGACGCGTAGGACGTGCCTTCGGGTGCGACGCAGGTGAACCAATTCGCCCCCTCGAAGCCGGCCACCGTGCGGATCGCCGTGCCCGTGTCCCGGGCGGAGAAGCCCTCGGCCGGCTCGGCCACGGCCGTCCTGCCGTCCTTCCAGCGGCAGGTGACCTGCCGGGCGGTCTTCGCGACCATGCCGATCACCAGCTGGCCGGAGCTCTCGCCGCCGGTGCCCAGACGGGTCGCGCCGGCCTCCATGTCCGTGCCCCTGAACCGCTCGAACTTCTCGACCGAGTTGAACATCACCTGCCGCGGACGGTCCGAGCCGCCCCAGCCGCGCATCGCGAAGTACGAGGTCATGCCGATCAGGTCGGCGGGCTTGCGGGCCTCGGCCGGCTCGACGCCCCGCTCGGCCATGGCGCCGAACTGGCGGTCCGCCTCGCGCGCGTCACGCGGCGCTCCCCACACGTCGACGAAGACGGTCCACCGCTTGCCCCGGTAGGTGCCCCGAGCGATCTCGGTCCGCTGCGGGTCGTACACGTGCCGCGCCTCGGCCGAGGCGGGCGGCTTCGCCACGTCCGGCATCCGGTCGGCACGGCCGCCGCCCGGCATCCCGGTCACGGCCAGGGCACCCGTGGACCCGGCAAGCACCAGCGCCGTGGCCGCCGTCACCGCCCAGCGCCTGGCTCTGCGCCGCCAGCCGCCGCGCAGCACCGCCTGCACCGGAGCCGTGCCGATCTCGACCCGGTCCGCGGTGTCCGCGAGGAGCAGGGCGATGTCCGACGGTGTCATCTCGTGGTTCTCCCGGTCCGCGCTCATCACTTCCGCCCTCCGTGCGTCACCGTCTCGGCCAGTCCCGGCAGGGCGCGGAGTTTCGCGATGCCCTTGGCCGCGTTGCTCTTCACCGTGCCGACCGAGCAGCCCATCGCCTCGGCCGTCTGGGTCTCCGTCAGGTCCTCCCAGTAGCGCAGGACCACCGCCTCCCGCTGTCGCGCGGGGAGCCGGGCGAGCGCGCCCAGCAGCGCGCCCCGGTCGTCGGCCTGCGCCATCCGGTCGCCCGTGTCGGCCACCTCGCGCACCAGCCCCGAGTCGTCCTTCGGGGCCAGGAACTCCTTGAGCCGTCTCCGGTGCCTGCGCGCGTGTGCGTTGATCATCACGCGGCGTACGTAGGCCTCCGGATCGTCGGCCGAGCCGACCCGTCGCCAGGCCACGTAGACCTGTTCGAGCGTCGACTGGACCAGGTCCTCGGCGGCGTGCTGCTCCCCCGTGAGCAGGAACGCCGTGCGCATCAGCCGCGGCCAGCGGCCGGTCATGAAGCTCTGGAACTCCTCGTCCCGAGCCGACTTCCGATCCCCCATGGGCACCTCCTAGACATCAGAAGGAGTCCACGGGCCGCCCGGACCGTTGCCTCATCCCGCGGAATTCGCCGAAGTCCTTCGCGGCAGCCACACCAGCATCAGCAGCGCCCCGCCCAGCAGCAGGGCCGCGCTGGTGCGGAAGGCGAGCGCGTAGCCGTCGGTCAGGGCACCGGGCCCGTGCCCGCTGCCGGTGCCGGCCGCGGCGACGGTCGACATGACGGCGAGCCCCAGCGAACCGCCCATGGTGCGCGAGGTGTTGATCAGGCCCGACACCAGTCCGGCCTCGCCCGGGGCCGCGCCCGACGTGGCCAGGGCGGCCAGCGGGGTCCCGGCCAGGCCCGCGCCCAGCATCATCAGCATGCCGGGGATCATGATCCCGGTGACGTACG
Organism: Streptomyces sp. IBSBF 3136; assembly: GCF_036815105.1. Classification (NCBI taxonomy): domain Bacteria; kingdom Bacillati; phylum Actinomycetota; class Actinomycetes; order Kitasatosporales; family Streptomycetaceae; genus Streptomyces; species Streptomyces sp. IBSBF 3136. The sequence goes on along the minus strand of NZ_JAJSZC010000013.1, from coordinate 30,743 downwards.
CCCCGTGCGCGCTCATCGTCGACTGCCAGGCGAAGCCCGCCGCGGCCACCAGGGTGCCCAGCGTCGCCACCGTGCGGGCCCCGGCCGAGCGCATCAGCCGGGGGGCCACCTTGGAGCCGACGACCACCGACAGGGAGCTGGGCACGAGGGCGAGACCGGCCTCCAGCGGCGAGTAGCCGAGCACGTTCTGCGCGTACAGCGTCATGAAGTACCACATGCAGAACATGGCGGAGCCGGAGACGAACATGGCCGCGTTCGCCGAGGCCACCGAGCGCAGCCTGAGCAGTCCGAGCGGCATCAGCGGCGCCGCGGTGCGGGCCTCGACCAGCAGGAAGCAGCCGATGAGGGCCAGTCCGGCGGACAGCGGCAGCAGCGTGGCCGCGGCCGTCCAGCCCCGCTCCTCGGTCTGCACGATGCCGTAGGCGAGGATCGCGAGGCCCGCCGTCACCAGCAGGGCGCCCGGCAGGTCGAGGCGCCGCCGCGCCCCGGCACGGCTCTCGGCCAGCCAGAGCGCGGAGCCGGCGAGCACCACGGCGCCCACCGGCACGTTGATCAGCAGCACCCACCGCCAGGAGAGCACGTCCACCAGCACCCCGCCGACCAGTCCGCCCGCCGCCCCGCCGCCGGCGCCGACCGCGGTCCAGGTCGCTATCGCGCGGGCCCGGGCGGCCCCTTCGGGGACGGCGGCCGTCAGCAGGGTCAGCGTCGAGGGGGCGAGCACGGCCGCGCCCAGCCCCTGCACGGCCCGCGCCAGCAGCAACTGCCAGCCGTCCTCGGCGAGTCCGCCGCCCAGCGAGGCGACGGTGAACAGGCCGAGCCCGACGAGGAACATCCGCTTGCGGCCGTAGAGGTCGCCGGCCCGGCCGCCGAGCAGCATGAAGCCGGCGAAGGCGATGGCGTACGCGTTCACCACCCACTGCAGGCCCGGGGCGCTCAGTGCGAGGTCCGTCCGCATCGACGGCAGGGCGACGTTGACCACGGACACGTCGAGCACCACCAGGAACTGGCCCGCGCAGGCCAGCGCCACCACCAGCCAGGTCGGGGGCGTCACCGGGCGGCGGGACGCGCGGCGGGAGACATCGGCGGCATCGAGCATGGGTGTCATGCTCTCAACCCGGCCGCGCCCCCTGCATCGGCTTTTCGGACCAGCGGGTCCTGGTCCGTGCGACCTACGCCGCCCGCAGCAGCGTGACGACCGCCGCCCCGCCCAGCCCGATGTTGTGCGCGAGTCCCACCCGGGCGCCGGGCACCTGCCGCCGCCCCGCCTCGCCGCGCAGCTGCCAGACCAGTTCGGCGGCCTGCGCGAGACCGGTGGCACCCAGCGGATGGCCCTTGGAGATCAGCCCGCCCGACGGGTTCACCACCCAGCGGCCCCCGTAGGTGGTCGCCCCGGACTCCACCAGCGCTCCGGACTCGCCGGCCGGGCACATGCCGAGCGCCTCGTAGGTGAGCAGTTCGTTGACGGAGAAGCAGTCGTGCAGCTCCACGACGTCCACGTCGTCGATGCCGAGCCCGGCCCGCTCGTACACCTGCCGGGCCGCCTCGCGGGACATCGGCTGCCCGACGACGTCGATGCACGAACCGGAGGCGAAGGACTCCGGTGTGTCCGTGGCCATGGCCTGCGCGACGATCTCGGTCAGGCCGCTCAGGCCCCGCTCCTCGGCGAACCGCTCCGAGACCACCACGGCCGCGGCCGCGCCGTCCGAGGTCGGTGAGCACTGGAGCTTGGTCAGCGGCCGGTGCACGGTGCGCGCGGCGAGGATCTCGTCGACGTCGTAAGCGTCCCGGAACTGGGCGTAGGGGTTGTGGACGGAGTGGCGGTGGTTCTTGGCGGCGACCGCGGCTAGCTGTGCCTCGGTGGTGCCGTACCGGTCCATGTGCTCGCGGGCCGCGCCGCCGAAGAGCTGCGCGGTCGGCGGGGTGGCCTCGAAGCCGTGCCGGGCGGCCATGATCCCGTAGTGGCGGGCCACCGGTGAGGTGGCGAAGTCGCCTCCGTCGGCACCCGCGCCGAGCGCGCCCTTGCGCATCTTCTCGAAGCCCAGCGCCAGGACGCAGTCGCAGCCGCCCTCGACGAGCCGGCGGGCCAGCATCAGCGCGGTGGCGCCGGTCGCGCAGTTGTTGTTGACGTTGTAGACGGGAACGCCGGTCAGGCCGAGTTCGTAGACGGCGCGCTGGCCGGCGGTCGAGGGCTGGAAACAGTAGCCGACAGGAACCTGTTCTACGTCGGCGTAGGAGATCCCGGCGTCGGCGAGCGCGGTGCCGCCCGCCTCCCGGGCCATGTCCCAGTACTGCCATTCCCTGGTCTCGGGCTTCTCGAAGCGGGTCATCCCGACCCCGGCTACATAGGCCTTCATGACGGGTCAGATTAGAACGTGTTCCACCAACAGGCCAGACCGTGACGGGAAGTCAGAAACCCATGAGCGGGTCAAGGATTCATTAGAGGCCCGAAGCAACGGAATAGTTGCCTGTGCATACGAGGTTTACCGGGCACTTATGTCCACGGGAGGCCTCACTCAATGACGCACACGACGACCGACCAGCCCGACCGGAGGGCCGGCGGAGCCCTGGTCCCGGTGCTCGCCTTCGCGGGCATCGTGGTCGCGGTGATGCAGACCCTGCTCGTGCCGGTCATCAAGGACCTGCCGCAGCTCCTGGACACCGCCCCCAGCAACGCCACCTGGGTCCTCACCTCGACCCTGCTGTCCGGCGCCGTGGCCACCCCCATCATGGGCCGCCTCGGCGACCTCTACGGAAAGCGCCGGCTGCTGATCCTGAGCCTCGCCGTGATGGTGGTCGGCGCCCTGGTCAGCGCCCTCACCAGCCAGCTCCTCACCATGATCGTGGGCCGCACCCTCCAGGGCTTCGCCATGGGCGCCATCCCGCTGGGCATCGGCCTGATGCGCGACATGCTGCCGCGCGAGCGACTCGGCTCCGCCATGGCCCTGATGAGCTCCTCGATCGGCGTCGGCGGCGGCCTCGCGCTGCCCGCGGCGGCCCTCGTCGCCCAGCACAGCGACTGGCACTCCCTCTTCTACGGCGCCGCCGCACTCGGCGCCATCGCCATCGCCCTGACCCTCCTCGTGGTGCCCGAGTCCCCGATGCGCGCCCGGGGCACCTTCGACCTGCCCGGCGCCCTCGGCCTGTCCGCCGGGCTGGTCCTGCTCCTGCTGCCGATCACCAAGGGCAGCGACTGGGGCTGGTCCGCCGGCACCACGCTCGGCCTGTTCGCCGCCTCCGTCGCCGTGTTCCTCCTGTGGGGCGTGTACGAGCTGCGCGTCCAGGCTCCCCTGGTCGACCTGCGCACCACCGCCCGCCCGGCCGTGCTGTTCACCAACCTCGCCTCGATCATGGTCGGCGTCAGCTTCTATGTCGTCTCGCTGGTCCTCCCCCAGCTGCTCCAGCTGCCGGCCGCCACCGGGTACGGCCTCGGCCGGTCCATGGTCGTCGCCGGCCTGTGCGTCGCGCCGCTGGGCCTGACGATGATGTTCACGGCACCGGTCTACGCCCGTCTGTCGGCCCGCTACGGCCCCAAGGTCACCCTGATCATCGGCCTGCTGGTCATCGGCCTCGGCTACGGCGGCGGCCTCGGCCTGATGGACGCGGCCTGGCAGACCATCGTCACCTCCGTCGTGCTCGGCGCCGGCATCGGCCTCGCCTACTCCTCCCTGCCCGCCCTGATCATCGGCGCCGTCCCGGCCTCCGAGACCGGCGCGGCCAACGGCCTCAACACCCTGATGCGGTCGATCGGCACCTCCGTCTCCAGCGCCGTCATCGGCATGGTGCTGGCCAACACCGCACACCACACCGGCGGGATCGCCGTCCCGACCATGCACGGCTTCCGCGTCTCCTTCCTGATCGCCACCGCCGCCGTCGCGGTCGGCCTGCTGTTCGCGCTCCTGCTGCCCAGGGCGCCCCGCCCCGCCGCGCACACCCAGCTGCGCGCCAGCAGCGAGGAGGACGCGGCGCTGGAGCGCGCGGAGCAGGCGCTTCGGGGCTTCAGGGGCCGGGTGCTGGACGCCGGGGGCACTCCGGTCGCCCGCGCCAAGGTCACCCTGATCGACCGCCGGGGACGCCAGGCGGGGGCGGCCCTCTCCGGCGCCGACGGCGGCTACACCCTCGCCGTGCCGGCCGGGGGCGCGTACGTGCTCGCCGCGAAGGCGGCCGGGCACGGTCCGCTGGCCTCCGCCGCCAGCCACCACGGCGAGGAGCGGGCCGTCGAGCTCGACCTCTCCCTGCCGGGCGAGACGGTGACCGTGTAGCGCGCTCGCGCCGCCCGGCAAGCGCCTCGCACGCACCCCCTGTCGTCCCGGCGGCAGGGGGTGCGGCAGCATAGGCGCCCGGAAAGCCGTCCGACCGAAAGGCGCCCCATGCCCGCCGCACCCAAGCCCGAGATCCTGGCCGCGTTCGAGGCGGCGAAGGGCTTCATGCCCGTGGACGAGGGCCTGGCGCTGTACGCGGCCGCCGTGGAGGCCGGCCGTCTCGGCCTCCCCCTCCTGGAGGTCGGCACCTACTGCGGACGCTCGACGGTCCTGCTCGCCGACGCGGCCCGCGGGGCCGGCGTCACCGCGCTCACCGTCGACCACCACCGGGGCAGCGAGGAGCAGCAGCCGGGCTGGGACTACCACGACCCCGACACGGTCGACCCGGAGATCGGTCTGATGGACACGCTGCCCGCCTTCCGCCGGACCCTGCACCGGGCGGGCCTGGAGGACCACGTGGTAGCCCTCGTCGGCCGCTCCCCGCAGATCGCCGCCATCTGGAACTCCCCGCTCGGCCTCGTCTTCGTCGACGGCGGCCACACCGACGAGCACGCGAACGCCGACTACGAGGGCTGGGCCCCGCATGTCGCCGACGGCGGACTGCTCGTCATCCACGACGTGTTCCCGCACCCCGAGGACGAGTTCACCGGCCAGGCCCCGTACCACGTCTACCTCCGGGCCCTGGAATCGGGCGCGTTCACGGAGACCTCCGTGACCGGCTCGTTGCGGGTGCTGCGGCGGACCGGCACGGGCGTCTGACCTGAGCCCCGCCGTGATCGCCGGGGGACGGTCAAGGACGGGGGCGGGGCTGCGGACTTCCAGATCGGGCTGCTTCTGCTCGTCTTCGGGGCGCCACTGGTCGGCCTCCTCGGCAACGCGCTCGCCGCGCTCGCGGGCACCGGCCGCGAAGCCCCGCGCCGGGCCGTCGGTGTCGGGCCCCACCTGGCGGTGCTCGGGGTCGCCGGGTGGCTGATCGTCCGCGGTTTCCGAGGCGGCGTCCGGACGGCCGCCGTCCCCGGCCGCGCCACCCATTGGGACCTCTCGGTCATGTGAAGGCCCTGGACGGCCGCTAGGGTGGCAGGCGTGTCGTACGTAGGCCCGGACTTCGATCCCCCGCAGCCGCGCCGGCCCAGGCGCGGACCGCTGACCGTCGCGCTCGCCGCGCTGGTGCCCGGCGCGCTGCTCGGCTGGCTGGTGTACGAGGCGGTGGGCGGCTCGGGCGGCTCCTCGGGCGCCGTGAGCACCGCCTCCGCGTCCACCTCCGCCGGCTCGCCCGCCGGTTCGTCGGCACCGCCGGCCGTGTCGTCCGGCCCGGGTACGCCCACCGCCGACGCCAAGCGGCCGAGCCCGAAGCGCACCACCACCGCCCCGGCCGCGTCCGGCGCCCTGCGCGGCAAGGTGGTCGTCATCGACCCCGGCCACAACCCCGGCAACTTCCGGCACACGGCCGAGATCGGCCGCCAGGTGGACATCGGCACGAACAAGAAGGAGTGCGACACCACCGGCACGTCCACCGACGCGGGCTACTCCGAGGCCCGGTTCACCCTGGACGTCGCCCACCGCCTGCGCACGATCCTGGAACGGCAGGGCGCCACCGTGAAGTTGACGCACGACGGGGACTCCCCGCCCTGGGGTCCCTGCGTCGACGAGCGCGCCCGGATCGGCAACACGGCGCACGCGGACGCCGCCATCTCCATCCACGCCGACGGCGCGGCCGAGGGCGACCGCGGCTTCCACGTCATCCTCCCGGCGGCCGTGCACGCGGGCGCCGCCGACACCCGGCCCATCGCCGCCGCCTCGCGCGACCTGGGCGAGCGGGTGGCGGGCAAGTTCGTCCGCGTCACGGGCGAACCCCCCTCCAACTACGTGGGCGACGGTACCGGTCTCGTCACACGTCAGGACCTGGGCGGTCTCAATCTGTCAACGGTTCCCAAGGTCTTCATCGAGTGCGGCAACATGCGCGATAGCAAGGACGCGGCACTCCTCACCAGTGGCACCTGGCGGCAGAAGGCGGCGCAGGGGATCTCCGAGGGAATCGTGAGTTTCCTGCGCGAGTCGTGACGACGGGCGCAACCGGGCGGACAGGCCGATCTTGCGGACGATAGTGTCTACCGACGTCGAGACGACCTACGAAGGACCTGAAGTGAATATCCGCTCCCTCACTAGAGGCGACGGCGTGGTGATCGGAGCAGCGGTGTTGCTGTTCATCGCGTCGTTCCTCGACAACTACTCGTACGACGGGCCGCTGAACGGCCTCGACCTGCCGAACCTGTGGGCGAGCGGACCCGTCCTGCTCAGCGTCGTCCTCGCGGGGATCATCGGCGCGGCGCTGATCGTCGTCTCCCGTGCCCTGCCCGAGCCGCGCAAGGTCGTGGGTCTCGACCTCGGGCAGTTCGGTGTCGCCTTCGCGGTGTTCGCCGCGTGGAGCGCGCTGGGCAACGTCATCGACCCGGCGGGCGGCGCCAACAACTTCTCCGGCAACTCCGGCAACGGCCCGAGCGCGGGCACGGGCCTGATCATCGCGCTCATCGCCACCCTCGTCATGGCCGGTGCCGCCATCGCGACGCCCCTCGTGCCGGCCCTGCAGGCCGGTCTGGTCCCGGCTCCCAAGCCGGCCGCCCCGCAGCCCTACGGCGCCCAGCCGCCCGGTGGTTACGGTTACCCGGGCGCCCAGCCGCAGCCGGGTCAGCCGTACGGCGCGCAGCCGCAGCCGGGCCAGCCGTTCGGGCAGCAGCCGGCGCCCCAGCAGGCCGCCGCCCCGGCGCCGCAGCACGGCGGCGGGGACTTCTCGCCGTTCTGGTTCGCCGTGCCGGTCGCCCGGCCGCTGTTCGCCGAGGACGGCTCGCCGAACCCGATCGCCGAACTGGCGCCGGGCACCTGGTACCTGGCGGTCGAGCAGCGGGGTGGCTCGCTGGTGGCGCAGACGCAGGACGGCCGCCGCGGCGTGCTCCAGGACACCTCCGGGATCCAGCGCGGCTGACGTCGCGCGCCCCGCGCCGGTACTCGCGCGCACGGCCCCTCGCCCTTCCGGGCGGGGGGCCGTTGTCGTACAGTCGCCTCCCGGCACACCACTGACGGTCCGTCAGGAGGCAGACGCATGCGGCTCGGTCTCGCTCTCGGCTACTGGGGCCGCGGCCCGGACGCCGGTCATGTACCGCTGGCCCGCGAGGCGGAACGGCTCGGCTACCACTCGGTGTGGACGGCCGAGTCCTGGGGTTCGGACTGCTTCACCGCGCTGACCTGGATCGCCGCGCGGACCTCGACGATCCGGCTGGGCACGGCAGTTGCCCAGATGGCGGCCCGCACGCCGACCGCGACCGCCATGCACGCGCTCACCCTGGACCACCTCTCCGGCGGGCGGGTGCTGCTCGGGCTCGGCCTCTCCGGGCCACAGGTGGTGGAGGGCTGGTACGGCCGCCCGTTCCCGAAGTCCCCGCTGACCGCGACCCGGGAGTACGTGGACGTGGTGCGGCAGGTGCTGCGGCGCGAGGCGCCGGTGGTGTCCGGCGGCCGGTTCCACCCGCTGCCGTACCGGGGCCCGGACGGCACCGGTCTGGGCAGGCCGCTGAAGCCGATCACCCACCCGCTGCGCGGCGACCTGCCCGTGCTGCTCGGCGCGGAGGGCCCGAAGAACGTCGCGCAGACGGTCCGGATCGCCGACGGCTGGCTGCCGTTGTACTGGTCGCCGAGCCGGCCCGAGGTGTACGGGGCGGCGGTCGGGGAGCTGCCCGAGGGCTTCATGGTGGCACCGATGGCCCGGGTGAAGGTGTGCGACGACGTGGCCGAGGGCCTGCTGCCGGTGAAGGCCATGCTCGGCTTCTACATCGGCGGGATGGGGCACGCGTCCCGCAACTTCCACGCCGACCTCATGGCCCGCATGGGGTACGAGGAGCAGGCCCGGCGGATCCAGGAGCTGTTCCTGGCCGGGCGGCGGGAGGAGGCCGTGCTGGCCGTGCCGGACGCGTTCGCCGACGAGATCTCACTGGTCGGTCCGCGGCAACGGATCGCCGAACGCCTTGAGTTGTGGCGCAAGGGCCCGGTGACGGACCTGCTGGCCCTGTCACCGGACCCGCACACCCTGAGGGTGCTGGCGGAGCTGAACTCCTAGCCGGCGGACAGCTGGGACGAGGACGGCACCTGGTCCTTCACCGGGGCCCCGGCGCTCTTGCCCGCGTCCTTGACCTTGTTGATGATGTCGTCGAAGGTGCCGGCCGCGTCCGCGTCGCCGCCGCGCAGCTTGGCCGGGAGGCTCTTGAGCCCCTCGATGCCGGCGGTGAGCGGGGCGAGGGCCTTGGTCAGCGCCGGGTCGCCCTGGGCGTTGCGCTGGGCGGCCTTGAGCCGGCTGTAGACGAAGGCGCCGGCCAGACCGGCCTTCACCAGGGACACCTTGCGCCCCTTGGCGCCCTTCTTGAACTTGCCGGCCTTCCAGGGCTTCACGATCCACTGGTAGGTCGCGCCCGCCGCGAGGCCCGCGTTGGCCACGAAACGGGTCTTGGCGAACTTCTGCCGCTCGGCCGACGTGGTCGGGCTGGGCGTGGCCGCGTCGACGGCCGCGACATCCGCGGTGTCCTTCGTCCTGGTCTTCTCGCTGCTTCCGCAGGCGGTTGAGCCGGCCAGCAGTGCGCAGCACAGGGTGAGCGCCACGCACAGGCGCCGAATCGGTACGGGCACGGGGTCCTCCGGACGTGTCTCCCCGAGCGGGTGTTTCCTCCGGAAGCCTCCCCCGACGGGCAGGTATGCGCCACCCGGACGACGCCGTCGGGGTGGCCGGCCTTGTTTCACGGCCCCGGAAGCGGCAATCCGAAGGGCATGTCTGGATATCGCAACGGAGCGAATCAGGCCGGGACGGTCGTCGCCGTCGTCGCCGACATCATGGCTTTCATCCTCGGCCTGTGGATTCTGATGTACCTGCTGGACGCCAACCGGGCCAACAGCCTGGTGCAGTTCGTCCATGACGCCGCCGCCTGGCTGGCCGGCTGGTCCCACGACCTCTTCACGTTCGACGAGGCCTGGGCCCGGGTGGTCGCCGGATACGGCCTCGCCGCCGTGGTGTACCTGTTCGTGGGGCACGCCATCGCCAACCGCATGCACCGGCACTGACGTCCGGTACCCGGACCCCGGCGCTGCCCTAGCGGCAGCAGTCGGGGTCCAGGCCGGACGGCAGGTGCTCGCCGCCGAACACCGCGCAGGTGGCGTCGTGGCCGCCGAGGGCGGCGACCGCGAGCAGCAGGGAGCCCGCCGTCCAGGTCGTGAGTTCCTGCGGCCAGACGGCACCGTCGTCGAAGACGTACCCCGTCCAGTACAGGCCCGTCGCCGGGTCGCGCAGGTGCTGGATGGACTGGAGGATCTCCAGGGAGCGGTCGGACTCGCCCATCGCCCACAGGGCCAGGGCGAGTTCGCTGGACTCGCCGCCGGTCACCCACGGGTTGGGGACGACGCAGCGCACACCCAGGCCGGGCACGACGAAACGGTCCCAGTCCGCCTCGATGCGGGACTTGGCCTCCGCTCCGGTCAGCGCGCCGCCGAGGACCGGGTAGTACCAGTCCATCGAGTAGCGGTCCTTGTCCAGGAAGCGCTCGGGGTGGCGGCGGATGGCGTGGCGCAGTGCGCCGACCGCCAACTCCCAGTCCGGCTGCGGTTCTTCGCGTTCATCGGCGATGGCGAGGGCGCAGCGCAGCGCGTGGTGGACGGAGGAACTGCCCGTCAGCAGCGCGTCCGCGGTGGGTGTGCCGTCGTCGTCGCGGCGCCAGCCGATCTGGCCGCCGGGCTGCTGCAGCCGCAGCACCCATTCCATGGCCGCCTGGACGGTGGGCCACATGCGGTCCAGGAAGGTGTCGTCGCCGGTGGACAGGTAGTGGTGCCAGACGCCCACCGCTATGTAGGCGACGAAGTTGGATTCGCGCGCGCGGTCGGTGACGTCGTCGTGGGCGCCGTCGGCGTAGGCGGCGTACCAGGAGCCGTCGGGGTTCTGGTGGGTGGCGAGCCAGGTGTAGGCCCGCTCGGCCGCCTCGTGCTCGCCGGCCGCGTCCAGGGCCATGGCGGCCTCGGTGTGGTCCCACGGGTCGAGGTGGTGGCCGCGGAACCAGGGGATGGCGCCGTCCTCCCGCTGCACGGCGAGGATGCCGCGGACGGTCGCGGCGGCCTGCTCGGCGGTGAGGACCCCGGGCAGGACCAGGTGCTCTGTCCGGGGCGTCGTCACTTGGCGGCCGCCCCGTCGGTGTCGGCGAGACGGGGCAGGTGGGGCTTGGTCGCGTAGACCACGAAGCTCTTGCCGATGAGCGGGTTGAGCGCCTGTTCGGCGACCCGGGTGGCCAGCGGCTTCTTCATGATGTCCCAGACCAGCAGCTTGTGGTAGGCGCGCACGGGCAGCGCCTTGTCGTTGTCGACGCCGAACGCGCACTTCAGCCACCAGTACGGCGAGTGCAGGGCGTGCGCGTGGTGGCTGCCGTACGGCTTGAGGCCGGCCTCGCGGATCTTGCCGACCAGTTCGTCGGCCTTGTAGATGCGGATGTGACCGCCCTCGACCTCGTGGTAGGCGTCGGACAGGCTCCAGCAGACCTTCTCGGGGCCGTAGCGGGGCACGGTGACGGCGATACGGCCACCCGGCCTGAGGACGCGCACCATCTCGGCGAGCACGCCCTTGTCGTCGGGGATGTGCTCCATGACCTCGGAGATGATGACGACGTCGAAGGACTCGTCGGGGAACGGCAGAGCGAGGGCGTCGCCCTCCATCGCGGTGGCGGTCGCTCCGGCCGGGGCCTCGCCCGCCTCCGCCATGGCCGCGAACCACTTGGCGACCTCACGGATCTCCTCGGCGTTCTGGTCGAGCGCCACGACCTGCGCGCCGCGCCGGTAGCACTCGAAGGCGTGCCGGCCGGCGCCGCAGCCGAGGTCCAGGACGCGGTCTCCCGGGGCGAGCGGGAACCGGGAGAAGTCGACGGTCAGCACGTGGCCCTGCTTTCGCGGTCGGAGGTGTCGCGGTCGGAGGCGGGTGGTTCTTCGGGTACGACCGCCTGCGCGACGGGCGGGCGCGCGGGAGCGGACGGCGTGCCCGGGTGACGGGCGATGGCGTCACGGTAGCGGGCCACGGTGCCCTCGGCGGCACGGGCCCAGGTGAACCGCTCAAGGACCCGGGCCCGGCCGGCCGTTCCGAGCCTGGTGCGCAGTTGCGGGTCGCCGAGCAGCCGGCCGAGTCCGGCGGCGAGCGCGCCCGGGTCGCCGGGCGGTACGGCCAGGCAGGTCTCGCCGTCGCGGCCGGCGACCTCGGGGATGGCCCCGCCGGTGGTGGCGACCAGCGGGGTGCCGGTGGCCATGGCCTCGGCGGCGGGCAGCGAGAAGCCCTCGTAGAGCGAGGGCACGCAGGCGACCTCGGCCGAGCGGATCAGGTCGACCAGTTCGGCGTCGGAGATGCCCTTGACGAACTCGACGGCGTCTTCGAGGCCGTAGCGCTCGACGGCCTGGGCGACCGGGCCCTCGGTGGGGCGCTTGCCGACGACGACGAGGTGGGCGGCGGGGTGTTCGGTGCGCACCTTGGCGAGGGCCTCGACGAGGAAGACCAGGCCCTTGAGGGGCACGTCGGCGCTGGAGGTGGTGACGATACGGCCGGGGACCTCGGGGACGGCCGCATTCGGCGCGAACAGGTCGGTGTCGGCGCCGATGTGGACGACGTGGATGCGGTCGTCGCGGACGCCGAGGTGGTCCACGATCTCCTGGCGGGAGCTGCCGGAGACGGTGAGCACCGAGGGCAGGCGGCGGGCGACGCGCTTCTGCATGCGGGTGAAGGCGTACCAGCGGCGCACGGACAGCTTGCGCTGCCGGCCCTCGGCGGCGTCCAGCTCCAACTGCCGGTCGACGGTGATGGGGTGGTGGATGGTGGTGACCAGGGGGGCGCCGATGTCGCCGAGCAGGCCGTAGCCGAGCGTCTGGTTGTCGTGGACGACGTCGAACTCGCCCGCGCGGGCGCGCAGATGACGGCGGGCGCGCAGGGAGAACGTCAGCGGTTCGGGGAAGCCGCCGGTCCACATGGTGGCGACCTCGAGGGCGTCGATCCAGTCCCGGTACTCGTCCCGCCCGGGGGTGCGGAAGGGGTCGGGCTGGCGGTACAGGTCGAGGCTGGGCAGCTCGGTCAGGCTGAGCCCGTCGTAGCCCTCGTCGAGGACGGGGTAGGGCTGGGAGCCGATGACCTCGACGCGGTGGCCGAGGCGGGCCAGCTCGCGGGAGAGGTGCCGTACGTAGACGCCCTGGCCGCCGCAGAACGGGTTCCCTTTATAGGTGAGAAGCGCGATCTTGAGCGGTCGCTCGCCGTCTGCCGCGAGGTCCGGTCGGGGACTCGCCTGACTGGCCTCAGCGGTCACTCTGGGCCCCCTTCTCCCTGCACTGTCCCGCGAGACTACGTCGGGACGCTAATCTAGAACAAGTTCCAGACTTGATCGTTCAAGAGGCTCTGAATCTACCGGCAGGTAGGGGCCCTGTGAGCAGTGGATCAGGTGATTCACGCCACGGCACGGGCCCCCGCCGTGCAAGATGATCACATGCCCTACCGAAGCCCTCACCGACTGTCACGGAGCGGGACCCATGCCTGCGGAATCCAAGCTGGAAGCGAGTAGCGCCCGGCCCCCTTCGGCGCCGCTGACCGAGCGCCAGGCGGCCCGTCGCCGGCGGATCCTGCACGCGAGCGCGCAGCTTGCCAGCCGGGGCGGTTTCGACGCGGTGCAGATGCGCGAGGTCGCCGAGTCCTCGCAGGTGGCCCTCGGCACGCTGTACCGCTACTTCCCGTCCAAGGTGCACCTGCTGGTCGCCACCATGCAGGACCAGTTGGAGCACATGCACGGCACGCTGCGCAAGAAGCCGCCGGCGGGTGACACGGCGGCCGAGCGGGTGGCGGAGACCCTGATGCGGGCCTTCCGCGCGCTGCAGCGCGAGCCGCACCTGGCCGACGCGATGGTCCGCGCCCTGACCTTCGCCGACCGCAGCGTCTCCCCCGAGGTCGACCAGGTCTCCCGGCAGACGACGGTGATCATCCTGGACGCGATGGGCCTGGAACACCCCTCCCCCGACCAGCTGTCCGCCGTCCGGGTGATCGAGCACACCTGGCACTCGGCGCTGATCACGTGGCTCTCGGGCCGCGCCTCGATCGCCCAGGTGAAGATCGACATAGAGACGGTGTGCCGCCTGATCGACCTGACGGAGCCGGGGCCGGGGACAGGGCCTGGGGCGTGGGCGGAGCGCTGAGGGGCGGCTGTGACACGGGCGTGACGGCGGAAGCAGCGGGACGTACAGCGAGAAGCGAGGCAAATAGCATGCACCGGGAGTTCCTCGCCCCCCGCGACGAGGAGGTCCTCGATGCGATCGGCCAGTGGCCGGACACCGATGAAAGCGGTGCGCGAGTGCTTGGCTGGCACAGCGACGACGGCGCCTCCCTCGTCCTCTCCTATGACGTGCTCGGCAGATCAGTGAGAGTCCGCTGGACGAATGGCGGTGAGCTGCTGCTGGACATCTTCCGCGAGAGTGCGACGCGGCTGGCATTCACTTCTGATTCGTCGGCCATGAACGTCTCGGTCGACTTCCACATGGGCGAAAGCGCCGGCGCACTGGAGATCCAGGTGGCTCCGAGCTTCTCCGTACGCGACCGCTTGCTGTTCCGATGAGGATTCGGAAAACCGCTCCCGGCGATCCGGCTTCCTCGGGAGCCGGCACCCTGGGCGCCTCGCGCGCGGCCTCGCCCAGGAAGCGCCCGCGGCGGAATGGCTCGCGGCAGCCGGCGACGGAGAGGGGCCCCGGACACGACGGGACCTACGAGACGGGTTCCCTTCGCCGGTATGGTCCGGATCAGGTGATAGGGGTCGCCGTTCGGCCCGACTGCTGCCTTCCGGCCTCTCAGCCCTACCGAGACAGTCGGCACCGGCGGATGCGTGATGCGTCGCGCCGAAGTCGGCCGCTGCGGTCGGGCTCCCTCACTCGCCTCGTAGGCTGCTTTCAGGATAGACCCGCAGGGGCGTGACAGAACCGCCCAAATGGGACCGTTTTCCAGCACGAGGGTGCTACTCCTCGGGCGGGAACACCGGCTCCCCACCGGCCGCCAGGGTGAGCGTGATCGCCTCCACCGGGCAGCTCTCGGCCGCCGCCAGCAACTGCTCGCCCGCGTCGGCGTCCGCCTCGACCGGGTGGGACTGCCGGGCCGTGTCGAGGCGGAAGCCGTCCGGGGCGTGGTGAAGGCACTGCGCCGAGCCGATGCACAGCGACCGGTCGACCTCGATGTGCCAGCGGTCCCCCATCGCTACGCCCCCGCCGGCAGGTGGATCATCTTGTGCTCCAGGTACTCGCCGTACCCCTCGGGGCCGAACTCCCGGCCCAGGCCCGAGTTCTTGTAGCCGCCGAACGGGCCCAGCATGTCGAGGCTGAAGGTGTTGACGGAGTAGGTTCCGGTGCGCACCTGGCGGGCGATCTCGACGCCGTGCTCGACGTCGGCCGTCCAGACACTGCCGGACAGGCCGTAGTCGGAGTCGTTGGCGATCTTCACGGCCTCGGCCTCGTCGCCGTACGGGAGCAGGCAGATGACCGGGCCGAAGATCTCCTCGCGGGCGATCCGCATGGAGTTGTGGACGTCGCCGAAGAGGGTGGGCTCGACGTACCAGCCCCTGTCCAGGCCCGGCGGGCGGCCGCCACCGGTGAGGATCTTGGCGCCCTCCTCCTGGCCGATGCGGATGTAGTCGAGGTTGCGGCGCTGCTGCCGCCGGGCCACCAGCGGACCGACCTGGGTGGCCGGATCCAGCGGGTCGCCGACCTTCAGGGCGCCCGCGGCCTGCGCGAAGGCGTCCGCGAACTCGTCGTAGCGGGCGCGGGGTACGAGGATGCGGGTCTGGGCGACGCACGCCTGCCCGTTGTTCATCCAGGCCGCGGGGACGATCCCCGAGACGGCCGCCTGGAGGTCGGCGTCCGGCAGCACGACCGCCGCCGACTTGCCGCCCAGCTCCAGCGTGACCCGGGTGAGGTTGCGGGCGGCCACCTCCATCACCCGCCGCCCCGCCGCGACCGAGCCGGTGAAGGACACCTTGTCGATGCCGGGGTGGCCGACCAGGTACTCGCTGACCTCGCGGTCGGCGGGCAGGATCGACAGGACGCCGTCCGGCAGCCCGGCCTCGCGCGCGATCTCACCGAGGAGGTAAGCGTCCAGCGGGGACTCCGGGGACGGCTTGAGCACGACCGTGCAGCCGGCCAGCAGCGCGGGGGCGAGCTTGGCGGCCGCGACGAACTGGGGGACGTTCCACGGGACGACGGCGGCGACCACACCGACCGGCTCGCGCCGCACGAGGATCGGACCGAGCACGCCGTCGCGGCGCTCCTCGTGGGTGAAGCCGCGCGCGACCCGGATCGCCGCGTCCCACACCATCATCGCGCCGAGCGCCTGGGCGAGGACGCTCCAGGAGTACGGGGAGCCGTTCTCGGCGGAGATCACCCGGGCGATCTCCTCGTGCCGGGCGGCGATCCCGTCCTTGATCCGGGTGACGACCTCGATCCGCTCCGCCGTCGAGGCACGCGGCCAGCCGCCCTCGTCGAAGGCACGGCGCGCGGCGCTCACGGCCCGGTCGACGTCCTCCCGCGAGGCGTGCGGCACCCGCCCGATGACCTCCTCGGTGTGCGGCGAGACCACCTCGATGACGTCCTTGCCCACCGGGTCGGTCAACTCCCCGCCGATGAACAGCTGCCCGTGCTCCACAAGCTCGGCCATGCCCGCCCGCCTCCCACCGCACCTACAGTTTCTGACGCTGTATCAGGACTGATATCAGTTCTGGTTCAAGGAGTCCACGGACGGGACGAGAATGCCCCTGACCAGCGGTTTCCCGGTGATCAGGGGCGGGTGCGGAACGCGTGGGCCGTCAGGGGGCCGTCGGAGGCCTGCGGGCCGTGCGGTACATCTCGTCGACGACCTTCCGCGTCCGCCTCTCTCTGCTCGGCATGGGGTGGGTGTAGGTACGGAGCGTGAACCCGGCGCCGACGTGACCGAGGTCGGCGCTCAGGGCCTTGATGCCAGCGTTGATCGATTATGCGGCCGCAATTCACGGCTCCCGATCACGTCCGAAGTGTCTCCGGATTAGCAAGAACACACCTACGGCGATCAGGGCCAGCCCTGTAAAGATCAAGATCGCCCCCAGGCTGATCAGAAACGTTCCAATCAGAATTAGGAGTGCACCGATAAGGACTAGGAGCGTCCCGATGATGAAGAGAAAGATCGCGAGGACGGTCACAACTGCCCTCCTGTTCTCCCTCCCGCTCTGGCTCCTTCCCCGCTCCCTTACAAACACTCTGCTCCGCATCACCACGGCTTGCGGCCAAGACGCCGCATGGCTTGCGATACCTCGACAGGCAGCACACCCTGAGGTCGTCTGTGGGGTGCCCGAGGCCGCAAACGAGCCACAAGTATCTGCAGTGAAGCCCGCTGCGGCACAGACGGCAGAAACCGGAGCCCACGGGGGCGACGGCAGTGACGGCAGTGCTGACGCCAACGAAGACGGACGGCGGTAGCCGTCAGCAGTCGGTCATCGCTGAGGCATCAGCCACACCGCACGCGCGGCGCAGAAGTGCCCGCATCTTCCAAGCGCCTGGCCGCAGGCCCATGCAAGAGGTGCCCCCTCCCTCGCGGAGGGGCCGCTTGCTGCCCAGGGCACATGCGAACAATGCCCGGACACGTCCGACGAGCCCGGCTCAGGTTTCCGTCACCCGGTCAATCAAGCCCCAGTGCGTCTCGAAGACCCGTATCCAGGTCGCTCTGGGTGCTCTGCGCCACCTCACGGCAGAAGATGACGGCAACAGAGGCGCACGCGCCGGAACGTTGACGGTTGATGTTGTGGCCGGTTGGCCGGTTGGCCGGTTGGCCGAGCGTAGGCTGGAATCATGGCCACGGCAGCAGGCGAGTACATGATTGGCAAGCAGGTCGGTCGGTTGCTGGTGCGCACCGCTCGCCAGGGCGTGGCCGCAAGGGTCGGACATGACCTGCTCATCGAGGCCACCGAGTGGGAAGGTCACGTCACGGTACCGGCGGACCCCGCAACCCAGCCGACGGCGGTGTCCGTACGCGTGGACCTGGGCGCGCTGAAGGTCCTGGAAGGCACCGGCGGGGTCAAGCCGCTCAGCGACGGCGACATGCAACAGATCCAGCAGACGATGCACAAGCTGCTGCGTGTCGATCGGCATCGATATGCGACCTTCGCTTCCACAGGCGTGGAGATCCACGACGACAGCGCAAGCGTTGAGGGAGATCTGACTCTGGTTGGGCAGACCCGTCCGCTCCGCTTGGAGGTACGACAGCGAGACGACGGCAGCGTCGAGGGTGCCGGTAGCGTGGTGCAGTCCCAATGGGGCATCAAGCCGTACTCGGGCTTCTTCGGCGCCCTCAAACTTCGCGACGCCGTCGCCATCGAGATCACCACCGGTCTTCAGGAGATTGATGGACCAGGCTGACGGCAACGACGGCGAACCCGTGCGACCGCCAGCGGAATCACTCACAGCCGCCCAAGCCCAGTCCGGGGAGTGTGCCCGCATTTTCTGGGATCGGGCCCGACCCGCGCAGCGGAGGCCCGGCACGGTGACACGCAGGGCCGCTTCAGCAGCGGTCCCTGGGTCCAGCGTCCCCCATCCGCCGACGTGCACGATCTTGCGTGGTGGGCGGCGAACAAAGTTCCCCTTGCCGTAGATCTTCTCGAGCCTTCGCCCTGGAGGACCGCGAGGGCGCGCCGCAGTGTCACCGTGCTGACTTTGTGGCGGATCGGCCAGGAGTGCGGCGTGGGCGAGAACGTCGTCCGCCGTGCGCAGGAGCTGCTGATCGCCCAAGGTGTGCTGGAAGGCCGTGCCGGGTCGGGCACGTACGTCGCCTAGCCCCGGAAGCGGGGTGCGGGTCGTCCGGTCATCGGCCCGGGAACAGCCCAGCGGATCGCCGTTCCGTGCGGATATGAAGGCGTGGGCAAGCAAGGTGATTGGGAGAGCCGGACCGATGCCAAGGTCCCGGCGTCGGCGGACATCGCTGCGCGGCTCGGCATCGCCGAGGGTGACCTGTGCGTCCGGACCACGTACGAGTTCCTGGCCGACGGCAGGCCCGTGCAGCTGTCCACGAGCTGGGAGCCGTACGACCTCACCGCCGGCACCCTCGTCGTCCTCCCCGAGGGAGGGCCGCACGCCGGGGCGGGCGTCGTGAACCGCATGGCCGCGATCGGCGTCACGGTCAGCCATGCCGTGGAGCAGCCCGAGCCGAGGCAGGCGACCGCCGAGGAGGCGTCGATACTCGGCGTCCAGAAGGCCAGGCTCGTCACGCACATCCGGCGGACGTACTACAGCGACCAGGGGCGGCCTGTGGAGACGGCCGACATCGTGGTGCCCGCCGCGCACTGCGAGATCGTGTACGAGATCCCGATCAGCCGCTAGAAGTGCTGGGGAGGGGCGACCGGACGGCACGTGCGTCGAGCGCCGGAGCATGAGCGGCAGGGATAGCGTTGACGTTATGGCTGTCGACGTCCTCACCGAGACCGTGATCGCCCGCCCCTGCGCGGAGGTCGCCGCCTATGCCGGGGATCCGACCAATGCGCCGCACTGGTACGCCAACATCGTCTCGGTGCGTTGGCGGACCTCGCCGCCGCTCGCCGCGGGCTCGAAGCTCGACTTCGTCGCCCGGTTTCTCGGACGCACCCTGACCTACACGTACGAAATCGTCGAGTGCTCCCCCGAACGACTCGTGATGCGCACCGCCCAGGGGCCGTTTCCCATGGAGACGACCTACACCTGGCAGCCAGTGAACGCTGCCCATACCCGGATGACGCTGCGCAACCGCGGCGAGCCGTCCGGCTTTGCCAAAGTGAGCGCTCCGATGATGGCTGCGGCTGTGCGGCGGGCGAACGTCAAAGACCTGGCCGCATTGAAAGCGCTGCTGGAAGGCGTCGACGCCACCGACTCCAGCTGACGCTCACCTGGCGAGATCACGGCCGTGCCGCATGGGATGGGTGACAGACGAGCCGCCCCCGCCATTAACGAAGCCCCAGGTCAGGGCTCACCACGCGGACGGGTTTCCATCCACAGGTGGACGTCAGGCAAGATGAGGCGCTTCTTTCCGCCGGACAGCAGCGCTGTCCGGCACGTCCTGGGGGGACTTTCGTGATCATTGCTGTCTCGGACGGGCATGACCCGGCCTACCAGCTCCAGACGAGCTTGCTCACGCTGATCTTTGCATAGCACTCATCAGTGTCGGGCGGACGCTACGGCGAACCGGACGGCTGCCTGCGTATCTCGACTTCAGACAGCAGGCGTCGGGCTCGCTTGTGCCGCGAAGAGGGGAAGAGTGCCGGCGCCATGAAGCTCGGAGCGGCCGCGACAGCCATGGGTGGGTTCTTCCTCTTCGGTACCACGTGCCTTGTACTTGGGGCGCTGCGTGTGCTCGGTCCCTGACGGCAGGCCCTGCCAGAGCGCGCGCCAGCCTCGGGTGAGTGTCTGACTGCGTGACAACGCCAGCAGACAGCGACGGACGGACGCGAACTCCATTGGACCGTCAGCGCAGGTAGGCGGCACACCAGCGCAAGACCGAACACTCACACAAGTTGCTTCGGGACGAAGAGGTCACCGCGCCATGGCCGCCCAGAGCCCACTGTGCGACGTGGTCAGAGATCGTCAGCCAGCCGCCTTGGCGATGATGCGCTCCATCTCCTCTCGATCGAAAGCCCGCAGAGTCGTGGAACGGACGTTGCCCACCCCACCGACCTGCAGGAGTGCTGCAGTGGCAGTTTCGTCGTCGGGCGCCTCGACGATGGCCACGAGGTCGTACGGACCGACGGTCCAGTAGATGCTCAGGAGCTTCGCCCCGAGGTTCTGTACCGCTGAGCCGAAGGCCTCGGCGCGCTTCGCGGTGTCCTTGTAGTTTCGGACCCCTTGATCGGTCCAGCTCAGCAAGGTGACGTACGTCGGCATGTTCTTTCACCTTCACCAGGAGACATATGGCGAGATCAAGTCTGGACATATGCGCTAGAACCTGCACGAGATACGCATCCGAACGAGTAATACGACCGACCACAGGCATCGAGGGGCGAGCTGACCCGCATCAGTCGACTTGAGCACCTATTGAAACCAGTTCTAGTTATAGTGGGCAATGGTCATGGACTGCGGGCGGTGGGGCGGAGGTCCGGGGGATGGCGGAGGCGTTCGATCACGGTGGGGGTGTGCGGTCCGTCCGGGTGCCGATCCCCGACAATCCGCTCGGGCACACGCTGGTGTACGTCGTGGACACCGACCGGGGGCCGGTCCTGGTGGACACCGGCTGGGACGATCCGGCCGGCTGGGAGGCGCTCGCAGCCGGGCTGGCGGCCTGCGGGACGTCCGTCGGCGAGGTCGCCGGGGTCGTCGTCACCCATCATCACCCGGACCACCACGGCCTGTCGGGGCAGGTCCGCGAGGTCTCCGGGGCGTGGGTGGCGATGCACGCGGCGGATGCGGCGATCGTGCGCAGGGCCAGGGAGACCCGGCCGGAGCGTTGGTACGCGTACATGGCGGCCAAGCTGACGGCCGCCGGGGCGCCCGAGGAGCACGTCGCCCCGCTGCGCGCGGCCCGGGGCCGCCGTGCGCTGCCCGGCCTCTCCCCCGCGCTGCCCGACCGCGAGATCGTCCCCGGCGAACTCCTCGACCTGCCGGGCCGTAGGCTGCGTGCGATCTGGACCCCGGGCCACACGCCCGGCCATGTCTGCCTGCACCTGGAGGAGGAGCACCCCGCTCGTCTCCCCGGCCGGGGACGGCTGTTCAGCGGCGACCACCTGTTGCCGCAGATCACCCCGCACATCGGCCTGTACGAGGACCCGGACGACGCCACCGTCACCGATCCGCTCGGTGACTATCTGGACTCCCTGGAGCGGGTGGGGCGGCTCACCCCGGCCGAGGTGCTCCCCGCCCACCAGCACGCCTTCGCCGACGCGTCCGGCCGGGTACGGGAGTTGCTCGCCCACCACGAGGAACGCCTCACCGGCCTGCTCGCGCTGCTCCGCGAACCGCTCACCCCCTGGCGGCTGGCCGAGCGCATGGAGTGGAACCGGCCCTGGTCCGAGATCCCCTACGGTTCGAGGAACATCGCGGTCTCCGAGGCCGAGGCCCATCTGCGCCGCCTGGTCAAGCTGGGACGGGCCGAACCCGTGCCGGGGAGCGAGCCGGTGGCGTACGTGGCGGTGTGAGGCGGGGTCAGCCGAGCAGGTTCTCCGAGTCGGCGGCCCGGGAGGTGAGACCTTCCGCGACGACCGCCTCCCGGCGAAACGCGGCGACGGCCGACGAGTGGAACCGCAGGGCGTGCGCGATGCACTCCAGCTCACCGTCGGACGCGTCGGCGAGCCGCCCGCCTCGCACGGACGCCACGCGATCGGCGCACGTGGAAGGTGAGGCGGGGCCGGGCGGCGGGGCGGGCTCGGCTTCCCCGTCCGGGGTCGCCGGGGCAGCGACCCGTTCGGGGACCGGGGAGCGTAGGGTGGCCGCTGCCGTCAGGATGTCCACCGCGCCCGCGATGCCGCGTGCGGTGGAGTCGGGGTAGCCGGCCGCCGCCGCCGCGCGCCGGGTGCGATCGCGGCGGGACGGATTGAGGTGGGGGCTGAGTCTGAGCAGACCGTCGTTGATGGCGGCCCGGCGCAGCTCCAGGCGGAGGGCGGCACCGCTGACCCGGCCGGTCGCCGGGGCGGCGGGGGCCGCGACGGTCAGCATGGCCTGCCACAGGGGCTTGAGCCGCCGGTGGGTGCGGACCAGGCGCCGGCGCTCCTGGAGGACCGGGCCGGCCTGCCCGACGACGAAGCCGACGGCGACCAGTCCCGCCTCGGCGATGGCGAACGGCGGGGCGGCGTACGTCGACAGCCAGTCCCGGTCCCGGCCGCTGAAGCGGGCGCCGATCGCGGCGAGTTTGGCGATGTCGAAGATGAGCCCGAGCGCGTACGCGACCTGGAGGAGGACCACGGCCCGGCGCAGCCACGCGTCCTCGACCTCCTTGAACCACGCCCACAGGATGCCCGCCGCGACCAGCGTGGAGACCAGGTGCGCGACCAGGTACAGCAGCACGAACTCGCGCATCCAGGGCGTGTTGGCGTAGAAGGTGTCGAGGTCCCGCAGCCGCTCGACGTGGTGGTCACCGAGCAGGAAGCTCGTCCACAGGCCGAGGATGATGGCGGAGTAGACCGTCCAGACCGTACGGGTGCGCCGGCGGCGGACCGCGGACGGCGGCTCGCGCAAGGTGATGATCAGCCACAGACAGGCCCCGCAGTAGGCGGTGAGCAGTGAGTACACCCAGAGACCGGCGAAGTTGGGGACCCCGGTGATCCGGTTGATGCGGTGCAGGTTGGCCGGCGGCAGCGAGGCGAAGACGACCGCGCCGATCCCGAGCAGCAGGGCGGTGGTCCGCAGGATCGGGTCCTGCCAGGCGCGCCGCAGCAGCGGCAGCTTGATCAGGAAGGCCACCGCGAGCAGCGCGGCCGGGACGGCGTAGGCGGTGAACGAGCCGCACGGGTCCCAGCGCATCACGGCCCGCCGATGTTGCCCAGCGAGGACGACAGCCGGCCGGTGAGGGTGTCCTGGGTGGTGCGTCCGGCGGCCGCGCCCGGGCCGACGACCCGGCGGAACTTGGCCGCGAGCCGCAGCCCGCACTCCTCGGCCTCCCACTCCGCCCGGGCCGCCGCCGTCGCGGGTGACCGGGTGGCCATGGCGACCACCTGGTCCCAGGGGACGTCCTCGTCGGCGCGTGCCAGCAGCCGGCGCGCCGCCGCGGGCGTCCCGGCCGGGTGGTGGACGTCCAGCGTCTGGTAGTGGATGTGGCCGATCTCGTGCCCCGCGATGACGAACTTGTGCTCCGCCGGGGCGCGTTCCTCGACCACCACGATGTACTCCTCGTCCAGGGCGAGGGTGATCCCGGAGACGTCGAGACCCGGCGGGAACCCGACGAACTTCAGGCGGACCGGGCGGTCGAGCTGCGGGCCGAGCGTGGCGCAGACCGCGTGCAGGAACGCTTCCGGCCGGGTGGGCGGGGTCAGGGTCCGGGCGGTGTCGCGGACGAGCCGGTCGAGGAACCGCTTCGGCGACCGCGTGGGTCTGCGGGATCTCGGCGATCTGTCGGGGCTCATGCGTCGTCCTTGCGGTCGTCGTCCTTGCGGTCGAGGTCGGCGGGCGTGCGGGCGAACCATAGGACCAGGACGACGGGAATGGCATGTTCCCCGGGAGAGAACGATCGTTTACGGCCAGTGCCGGACCGGGCACGCACCGGCGCTCTCGGGCAGGCGTCGCACCCGTCCGGCGTCCTCGGGCGGGCGTCACGCCCGCGCGGCGCCTCGCAGGTCGGCGGGCTCCCGCGCCGCCCCCGGCTTCCCGGACCGCTCCGAAGCGATGATCATTTCGGCCAGGTCGGCGAGTGTGGCGAGCTGGCGGGCGTTCATCTGCGGGGCGCGGGCGGCCAGCCGGACCAGTCCGCTTTCCCGCAGCCGCAGCAGCGGGTCGGCCTCCGCCTCCAGCCCCTTCAGCACCGGCTGCAACGCCTCGTACAGCGCTTCCTGTTCGTCCGCGGTGAAGAAGCCGGCCGGCAGACCGAAGAACCTGCGCAGCCGGTCGGTGTGTTCGAGGCCCGGCATGCCGCTCTTGCGCCACTCGCTCAGCCACTGCCTGCTGGTGCCGGCGATCCGGGCCAGCTCGTCCAGGGAGTACCGCTTGCCGTCCGCCCTGCGCCGGGTCTCCCGGATGAAGTCCAGTCGCTGACGCACCCGTTGGGACAGGCACGCCTCCGGGGCCCGGCCGCCCGAGAGCAGTTCGACGACGACGCCGACGGGGATGCCGGTGCGGTGCGAGAGGCCGGCCACGTCCAGCGCCTCCGGCAGCCGGCCTGGCCGACCGGTCAGTTCCCCGAGCCGGTCCAGCACGTCGGCCAGCGGGGCGTAGGCGTCACTCACCGAGGTCCCCCCTGGGCGCGTCGTCCGTTCCGTGGCTGAGCTGACGCGAGGCTACCCGGTCACCCGGGTGGCGACCAGACGTGGCAGGGCCGACTGCCGAAACAGGCAGCAATCGTTGACAGTTGAGGGTGCGTTGGGTGAGGATCGGGACACGGAGAGCAAGATCGACCCGCCCCGGGTGCTGCCTATGGGGGAGCAGCATCCGGGGCGTTCCTCTGTCCGCCTTCTCCCCACGAAGGTGAGGCTCCGATGCCGCAGTCCGTCCTCCTGCTCGGGACCGGCCGCCGGGCCGCGTACGACGCGTACCCGCTGGCACGGATCGCGGCCGCCCACCCCGTGGTGCTGGTGGGCACCGACCCGCCCGGCTGGGCCCGCCGGTACCTGGCGGGTCATCTGGCGGCCGACCCCCGCCAGGAGGCCGCAGCCGCGGCGGTGGCGCGGTACGCGGCCCGGCACCGGTTCCGCGGGGTGCTGACCTGGTCGGCGGAGCACCTGCCCGGCGCCGCCCGCATCGCCGCCCGGCTGGCGCTGCCGGGCGTCCCGTACGAGACGGCCGTGGCCTGTGCCGACCGTGCCGCCCTGGCGGCGCTGCTCGCCCGTCACAAGGTGCCGCCGGCCGGCCCGGAGGACACGGAGGGGCTGCTGGTCTCCGCCGAGGCCGTGGTCCTGGACGACGAGGTCCGCATCGCCGCGCTCACCCGTACGACCCCGGGTCCGCCGCCCGCCCGGCAGCCGCTGCGGCACTCCGTGCACGCCCACGACGCCCTGCTGCACAACCCGTTCCTGCGGCAGACGGTGGAGCGGACCGTGCGCGCGCTCGGCCTCGCCCACACCGTGGTCCACGTCGGTCTGCGGCTCACCGAGCGCGGGCCCCGCGTCACGGACGTCGTCCCGCACCTGCCCGGTGACCTGATCCCGCTGCTGGTGGAACGGGCCACCGGCGTCGATCTCGCGCGGGCCGCCGCGGCCCTGGCCACGGGGCGACCGCCGGACGTGACGCCGACCCGGCAGCGGGCGGCCGCGATCCAGTTCGCCTACCCGGCGACGACCGGCCTGCTGACCCACCTCCACCTGGACCCGGCCGCCCGGTACGAGCCGTGTGCCGAGCGGATGGTGCTCACCCGACGGCCGGGGGACGCGGTCACGGCGGCCGCGCACGCGGGCCCGGCCGACCGCCTCGCGCACTGGGTGGCACAGGGCGACGAGCCGGCGCAGTGCGAACACGCGCTGCGCGAGATGGCCCACTACCTGAGCGCGACCGTCACCCCGACGAGCCGCCCGCACGCTGCGGCCTGACGCACCCGCACACCGCCGGCCACCGCCCGTCCTCACCGGGTGACCCCGGTCACGGTCGCCGTGTGCCCACAGCCACCTCTCGGGCCGGGTTCGGCGGCCGGTAAAGTGGCGGAGTCGTCATCACACCCGTACGGGGGGAAGCCGGTGCAATTCCGGCGCTGACCCGCAACCGTGAACCGTCCCCCGGGCGGTGAGCCGGACTGCCCCGGGCGGGACGTTGACCGGCTCGCGTGCGCGACGGCCCGTCGCGCACGGCACCGTCGAGGTTCACGGAGCCGAGCCGCCCGGGGTGGTCCCGCGCGCTGCCGGTTCCCGCAGAGAGGCAGTCGCCGACCATGAACGTCCGCCGCAGCGCCGCGGCTCTCGCCGCCCTGGGTGTGCTGGCCGCAGCCGCGCCCGCCACGGCCGCCGATTCGTCCCCGTCCGCCACCCCGAAGGTGACCGTGCCGGCCGGGTTGTACGGCAAGGCGGACCCGACGTACGACGGCGTCTGGCGCCAGTCGCTGGCGCTGCTCGCGCAGCGGACCGTCGGCTACCGCCCGGCCGCCTCGGCCGTCGACTGGCTGACCGGGCAGCAGTGCGCGGAGGGCGGCTTCGCCGCGTTCCGGGCCGACACCACCAAGCCCTGCGGCGGCAAGGGCGGCGCCCAGCCCGACACCAACAGCACGGCCGCCGCCGTCCAGGCGCTGCAGGCGCTCGGCGGTCACGACACCGAGATACGCAAGGCCCTGGTCTGGCTCTCGGCCAAGCAGAACAAGGACGGCGGCTGGGGCTACACCCCCGGCTCCCCGAGCGACGCCAACTCCACCGGCGTCGTCGCCGGTGCCTTCGCCGGGGCCGGTCAGGACCCCGCGAAGCTGCACCTCGGCGGCAAGATCCCCTACGACCTGCTGGCCAAGTGGTCGCTGCCGTGCGACGGCGACGCGGCCGGAGCGCTCCCCTACCAGCCGGACAAGAAGGGCAAGCTGACCGCCAACGCGGACGCGACGGCGGCCGCCGTGCTCGGCGCCCTCGGCAAGAGCCTCGCGGCCGGGGCCGGCAAGGCACCCGCGCACGGGTACGTCTGCGCCGACTCCGACAAGCCGCTCACCCCCGCGAAGGTGGCGAACAACGCCTCCGCCTACCTGGCGGACGCCCTGCACGACGACGGCCACCTGAAGTCGGCGCTGCCCGGCGCCGAGGACCAGCCCGACTACGGCAACACGGCGGACGCGGTCGTCGCGCTCGCCGCGGACGGCTGGACCCGTTCGGCGAAGAAGCCGTACGCCTGGCTGGAGAAGAACGCGGCGAAGTGGGCGGAGCAGAGCGGCCCGGCCGCCTACGCCGAACTGGTCTTCGCCGCCCACGCGATGGGCGGCGACCCGCGCGACTTCGGCGGTACGGACCTGGTGCGGGCGCTCAACGCGACGGGCCCGGCGCCGAAGGCCGCGAACGCGGAGCACTCCGAGGCGAAGTCGGCCGAGGACGACTCGAACAAGGGCGTCTGGTGGATCGTCGGCGTCGGCCTGGTCGCGGGCATCGGCATCGGGTTCCTGCTCAGCGGCCGGAAGAAGAAGGCGCGGTCGTGACCGCCGTCCGCCGTGCCGCCGCCCTGCTGGCCGCCGTGCTCCTCGTGCCGGCGGGCGCGGCCCAGGCGCATGCCGCCGGGTACCGCTACTGGTCGTTCTGGGAGCGGGACGGGGCCCGGTGGACGTACGCCACCCAGGGCCCGGCGACCGCGCGCCCCGACGACGGCAGCGTGCAGGGCTTCCGGTTCGCGGTGAGCGAGGACTCCGCGGACGCGAGCCGGCCGCGCGGCGCGGCGGACTTCGGCACCATCTGCGCGGGCACCCCGGCCCGGCCGGGCCACAAACGCGTCGCGCTGGTCCTCGACTTCGGCACCCCGGCGGACGCGCCGTCCGGTGAGACGCCCCCGGCCCGCCGCACGGCGTGCGCCCGGGTGGCCGCCGACGCCACGGCGGCGGACGCCCTGGCGGCGGTCGCCAAGCCGCTGCGCTACGACACCAACGCCCTGCTCTGCGCGATCGCCGGCTACCCGCACGAGGGCTGCGGGGAGCAGGTGTCGGCCGGGAAGGAGCCGGCCGCCGGCGCCGGCGGGAAGTCCGGCTCGGACGCGGACCACAAGTCCGGTTCCGACGGCGGTCCCTCGCTGGGCCTGCCGATCGGCGCGGCGGTGGTCGCGCTGCTCGCCGGCGCGGCCGTCTGGCAGGCGCGGCGGCGCGGGAATGCGTAGCGGCGCCCGTGACCGCGCGCGGCCCACGGCCGGTCGCGCGGTCCGCGGCTCCACCGGGGCGGCCGCCGCTGCCGCCCCGGCCGCCGCCCGGGGGCGGCGCCCGGCGCCCCTGCACCCCGGTGCCTGGTGGCTCTGGTCGCTCGCTCTGGGCACGGCGGCCACCCGCACCACCAACCCCCTGCTCCTCGCGCTCCTCATGGCCGCGGCCGGCTATGTGGTGGCCACCCACCGCTCGACGGCCCCCTGGGCCCGCTCCTACACCGCGTTCGCCAAGCTCGCGGTCGCCGTGCTCGTCGTCCGTCTCGCCTTCACGGTCGTGCTCGGCTCCCCGATCCCCGGCTCGCACATCCTGTTCACCCTGCCCGAAATCCCCCTCCCGCACTGGGCCCGGGGCATCAGGCTCGGCGGCGCGGTCAGCGCGGAGGCCCTGCTCTTCGCCGGGTACAACGGTCTCAAGCTCGCCGCGCTCCTCGTCTGCGTCGGTGCCGCCAACGCCCTGGCCGCCCCGGCCCGGCTGCTCAAGTCGCTGCCCGGGGCCCTGTACGAGACGGGGGTGGCCGTGGTCGTCGCGCTCACCTTCGCGCCGCACCTCGTCGCCGACGTCCAGCGGCTGCGCGCCGCCCGCCGGCTGCGCGGCCGCCCGGACCGCGGCGTACGGGGGCTGCTCCAG
The DNA here is from genome assembly GCF_036815105.1 of Streptomyces sp. IBSBF 3136. Lineage (NCBI taxonomy): Bacteria > Bacillati > Actinomycetota > Actinomycetes > Kitasatosporales > Streptomycetaceae > Streptomyces > Streptomyces sp. IBSBF 3136. The sequence goes on along the minus strand of NZ_JAJSZC010000013.1, from coordinate 2,357 downwards.
GTCGGACTGCCGGTCCTGGAGGGCGCGCTGGAACGCTCGGTCGCCCTGGCCGCCGCGATGGACGCCCGCGGCTACGGCCGCACCGCCGACGTCCCCGCCCCCGTGCGCCGCACCACGACCGCGCTCACCCTCGGCGGACTGCTCGGCGTGTGCGCCGGCACGTACGGCCTGCTCACCGCGGAGGGCGGCAGCTACGGGCTGCCGGTGCTGCTCGCCGGGGTCGCCGCCGCGCTCGCGGGCCTGCGCCTGGGCGGCCGCCGCGCCCCGCGCACCCGGTACCGGCCGGAGCCGTGGGGTGCGCACGCCTGGCTGGTCGCGGGCTCCGGCGCCGCCGTCGCGGCGCTGCTCACGCTCGCCTCCGTGCGCGATCCGGGCGCGCTGAACCCCGGCGTCGTCCCGCTGGCCGCCCCCACCCTGCCGCTGTGGCCGGCCGCCGCCGTCCTGCCGGCCCTGCTGCCGGCCTTCGTCGTACCCAAGGAAACCCCGGACCCCGAGGAGCCGTCGTGATCCGCTTCGAGGAGGTCGCCGTCTCGTACGAGGGAGCGGCCCGACCGGCCGTGCGGGACGTGGACTTCGAGGTGCCCGAGGGCGAACTGGCGCTGCTGGTCGGCCCGTCCGGGGTCGGCAAGTCGACCGTACTGGGCGCGGTCAGCGGGCTGGTCCCGCACTTCACCGGCGGCACCCTGCGCGGCCGGGTCACGGTGGCCGGCCGGGACACCCGTACCCACCGGCCGCGCGAACTCGCCGACGTGGTGGGCACGGTGGGCCAGGACCCGCTCGCACACTTCGTGACGGACACGGTGGAGGAGGAACTCGCCTACGGCATGGAGTCGTTGGGGATCGCCCCGGCGGTGATGCGGCGCCGGGTCGAGGAGACCCTGGACCTGCTGGGCCTGGCCGGTCTGCGGGACCGCCCGATCGCCACGCTCTCCGGCGGGCAGCGCCAGCGGGTGGCGATCGGCTCGGTCCTCACGCCGCACCCGCGGGTGCTGGTGCTGGACGAGCCGACCTCGGCGCTCGACCCCGCGGCGGCGGAGGAGGTGCTGGCCGTCCTGCAGCGGCTGGTCCACGACCTCGGTACGACGGTGCTGATGGCCGAGCACCGGCTGGAGCGGGTGATCCAGTACGCCGACCGGGTCGTGCTGCTGCCCGCACCGGGCGCGGCCCCGCTGCACGGCGACCCGGCCGAGCTGATGGCCGTCTCGCCGGTGTACCCGCCGGTGGTGGACCTGGGCCGGCTGGCCGGCTGGGCCCCGCTGCCGCTGACGGTACGGGATGCCCGCCGCCGGGCCGCCGGCCTGCGCGAGCGGCTGACCGGGAGCACCCCGCCGGCCGCCCCTGCCCCCGGGAGCGCCGTCCCGGCCGCCTCCGCACCGGCCGGGCCCCGCGCGTCCGTGCCGGCGCCCCGCCGCCGGCTGTTCCGGCGGCCGGCCGCGGGTCCCGGCGCCTCCCCGCGGGTCGCCGAGGTCCGCTCGCTGTCGGTGCGGCGGAGCCGGATCACCGCCCTGCGGGAGGTCGACCTGACGGTGGCGCCCGGCGAGACGGTCGCGCTGATGGGCCGTAACGGCGCGGGGAAGTCCACCCTGCTCGGCTCGCTGGTCGGGCTGGTGGAGCCGAGCGCGGGCACGGTCCACGTCGGCGGTGCCGTACCGCACCGCACCGCGCCGCCCGACCTGGTGCGCCGGGTCGGTCTCGTGCCGCAGGAGCCGCGCGACCTGCTGTACGCGGACACGGTGGCCGCCGAGTGCGCGGCCGCCGACCGGGACGCGGGGGCCGAGCCCGGCACCTGCCGGGCCCTGGTGTCCGGGCTGCTGCCGGACATCACCGACGACACCCATCCGCGCGACCTGTCGGAGGGGCAGCGCCTGGCGCTCGCGCTGGCGGTCGTGCTGACCGCCCGGCCGCCCCTGCTGCTGCTCGACGAGCCGACGCGCGGTCTGGACTACGCGGCCAAGGCCCGCCTGGTCGCGGTGTTGCGCGCGCTGGCCGCCGAGGGCCACGCGATCGTGCTGGCCACGCACGACGTGGAGCTTGCGGCCGAGATCGCGCACCGGGTGGTGCTGCTCGCCGACGGCGAGGTGATCGCGGACGGCCCGACGGCGGAGATCGTGGTCTCCTCACCGTCGTTCGCCCCGCAGGTCACCAAGATCCTGGCCCCGCAGCGCTGGCTGACGGTGGCCGAGGTACGGGAGGCCCTGGCATGACGACCGCGCACACCCCGCGCCCGGACCGCACCGGTGGCGTGGGCGACGCCCGCCGCGCCGACAGCGCGCACGGCACCCGGGGCATGGTCCGCGGGGACCACACCGCCTCCCCCGGCCCCGCTGCTCCCCTCGGCGCAGCCGACGCCTCCGGCC